>JAJYKC010000366.1 GCA_021788955.1 Acidobacteriota bacterium | reverse complement strand
CTGAAGATACTCGGATTCAAGGGTTCCAGTTTCCGGGAGTTGGACCCGAGCACACCCGGCTTTCACGACTTCCGCGGCCTGGATGTGGACATGTGGTGCTCCCACGAAGACGACCAGGATGGCGCCAAGCGCGAGCGGTGGGCCATCGCCCGGCAAGGCGGCGGCAGCCTCGAAGTGAAGGCGCTGGAGCCGAAGAGGCTTCGGGACCTGGATAATCTCTTCGGAAAAGCGCTCAAAGCCATGCACGCGCCAGCCGCACCCGCGCCGCGCGCATCCGCCGCTCCGACGCCCCAGGCCCCAGACGGTGATTACATCGCCACCGACGAGGATGTGCCCTTTTAGGGCGCCGTCGAAAGGAGCTAATTTTGGAATACACCGAACTCTTGCGCTGCGATTTCACGCCCGACGAATGGGCCGAGAGCGCGCGGCAACTCGCCACGGCAACCCGCCTCCGGTCGGAACTGGAGCAGGAAAAGAAGGAAATCGACTCGCAGTATAAGGCGAAGATCGAGGAGCAGATCGGACGCGCCTCGAAGCTTGCCGCTCTCCTGGGCGCCGGCTACGAGATGCGCAATGTGCCGTGTGAGGTCATTCTCGATAAGCCGGAGCCAGGGCAGGCGACCATCGTCCGCCAGGACACCGGCGAGATCGTTCGCACGCGGCCGATGACGGACATGGAGCGCCAGGCAGTCCTCGATTTCATGGTCAATCACCCGGCAGACGAACCCAAGCCGCCCGAGCCACCGCCGCCGGAACCTGTCACGGATAAGTCCCGACTAATCGAGGCGCGCGCTTATCCCGCGCCAGTTCACGGCGACCTGTACTCCGACGACGAGCCGACCGTCCGCCGGCTGACGTTTGCCGTCGAAGGACAGAAGCAAAGCGGCGGCGCCGAGATCCGCTTCCTGGAGATCGGCCCCGATCAGTGGATCTCTGCCGTCACCTGGGACCTCGGCTATGGCAAGCGCCGGCAGGAGCCGTTGCGCTCCAACGTCACCTTTCGGACCGGACGCGATGCGATTCTCGATGCCGCCAATCTGATCTTCCACGACATGGAGGATCACATCGGCGCCGGCAATCGCACGTTGGCGAAGTCCGCGCACGCTGTAATGGACTGGGCGGACAGCGTGATCGCGGAGAACGGCGGGCCGCGGACCGTTGGGCCGGAGAAGGCGTGAATGACGCCCGCGCAGGCAGTACGATGCGTGGAGATCCGCGTTATCGGACTGCCCGCGCCCCAGGGATCGAAGCGGCTCATCGGCCACACCAAGGCCGGGCGCGGAATCCTGGTGGAGAGTTCCGCGAGGGTGAAGCCCTGGCGTGAGGCGGTGAAGTACGCCGCATTCGATGCGTTCAATCCGGGAGGGTATCCGCGGGAGTGCTGCATCAACGGTCCTGTGGACGTTGAGATGATCTTCACACTTCCCAAGCCCAGAAGCGCCCCGAGGAGGCGGCGCACTTGGCCGGACAAAAAGCCTGATGTCGATAAGCTCTGCCGGTCAACGGCCGACGCCCTAGTGGAGGCGGGAGCCATCGAAGATGATGCCCGCATTGTCCGGCTGTTGGCCGAGAAGGTGTTCCCTGGCGAACACCCGGACGCATTGGGCGTTCCGGGAGCAGTGATCCGGATTCGGGAGTCTCTGTAATGGCTCGCGACAAATCGCCTGCGTTTCAGTTCTATGCCGATTCGTGGCTCTCGTCGAAGGACATCCTGCTCATGACGCCCTCTGAGGAGGGCGCGTACATCCGCCTTCTGGCGATTGCATGGCTGGAGCCGGACTGCGGTCTGCCAGACAACGATGCGGAACTGGCGGTTCTTTCGCGCCTGGGAAAAGAGTGGGATGGCCGCAGCTGCGAGAAGATCCGCGCGAAATTTCGGGCCGAAGGTGGGCGGCTGTATAACGACCGGCTCCTGGAGGAGCGGCGCAAACAGGCGGAGTGGAGCCGCAAATCGAGCGCGGGCGGGAAGAAATCGGCCGAGGCGCGCGCCCGGAAATCAGGAGCGCTCAAACCGCCTTTAGACCCGGTCAGCACTCCACCGCAAGCCCCGGCACAAAGTCCAAGCGAGAAAGGCTCGCGTTTGGTTGAGGCGTTCCAGCAGTGGATCGCAGAGTATCCCAATCCGGTCAGGGTCGATACGGCCCTGCAATCCTGGATTTCGCTGATCGGGTTGGGCGAGATCACGGGAGTGACCCTACCGGAAGTGTTCGCGGGGCTGCGGCGGTGGAAGAAGTCGCGCGCCTGGGCGGAAGAAGACGGGAAGTACATTCCGGCGCCGAACGTCTTCCTCACGGGGAATGAGCGCCATACGGGCCGCCTTTGGAAGGATCAGCCGCCGGAGAGCGCTGAGGCAAAAGCAGCAGAGCGCAGCACCAAACGCTCAAGGGAGGGCGTCGACCCGAACGCCGAATGGATCGCGCCGTGGGAGGAGGAATAGCGTGATCGACGCCGATCACGTGAAGAAGGCTGCCGATATCGCGCGGATTATCGGGCAGTACGTCGAACTACGGCGTGGCGGCAACGCGAATGAGTTGCTGGGCCTGTGCCCCTTCCATCAGGAGCGGACGCCAAGCTTCACGGTAACGCTCGATAAGCAGCTATTCCATTGCTTCGGATGCCAGGCCGGAGGCGATGTCTTCGATTTCGTCCAGAAGGCCGAAGGGTTGGCAACATTTTCGGATACGGTAAAGCGCGTAGCTGAATTCTCGGGCATAGATCCGGACCGTCTCTGCGTGCCGCGATCACCGCGTAATCCGCAGCCCCAGTCCAAGAATCAAGGACCCGGAAGAGTGGTGGCGACGTACCCCTACACAGACGAGCGCGGGCAGCTCTTGTACGAAGTCCTGCGGATTGAACCAGGACGTGACGGTAAGCCTAAAGAATTTCGCCAGCGCCGCCGCCATCCCAGTGACGGAGCCTGGGTGTGGGGCATCCGAAAGGGCGCTTACCGCAAGTCTCCGGACGGCGATTGGTATCCGGTAAAGGGGGAACCGGCCGCTGCCGATGACGAACTACCTGATGTCCGCCGGGTATTGTATCGGCTGCCTGCTGTCCTTGAGGCCGACGTCGTGTACCTCGTTGAGGGCGAGAAGGACGTTGGCACGCTCGAGTCCCGCGGCCTGGTTGCCACAACGAACAGCGGGGGCGCGGCCCAGAAATGGCTTTCCGAATATGCGGAAGCGTTACGCGGCCGGCGCATCTTCATCATTCCCGATAATGACGACCCAGGGCGCAAGCGCGCGAAAGCGATCGAGCGTGAATTGGCCGGCAAAACTGCCGAGGTTCTGATCGTCGAGGTTCCCACCGGGAAAGACGTTACCGAGTTCATCGAGGCAGGCAACTCCGTAACGGATCTGGAAAACCTGGTCCGGGAGGCACGCCGGAGAATCCAGGCCGAGGAAATCGAACGGCGCGGCCTGCTGAGTCCCATCGAAATTGTCGAGTGGTTCGATGGCGGAATCAACGCCTTCCTCGATCCCTCACAGCGCAGCCGAGGCCTCCCGACCGGGTATTACCGATTCGACAAGTTGACGCTCGGCCTCCACCGTGGCGAGCTCGTGATTCTGGCGGCGCGCCCGGCCCAAGGCAAGACCGCTCTTGCAATGAACATCGCCCATAACTGCGCTGAACGGCGAAAGACGGTCGCCGTGTTTTCCCTGGAGATGTCGCGCGAGTCCCTGCTGAGCAGAATCATTTGCGCGCGTGCGAGGGTCGATCAGATGACGTTCCGCGCCGGCCATCTCGACCGGGAGCAGCGCCACCGCATACAGCAGGCATTCGCGGACATTTCCGAGCTGCCGCTCTTCATCGACGACAACCCGAGCGCCACGTTGAAAAGTATCCGGACGAAGCTGCTGGCGCTCGGCGAGCGGCAGGCGAGCCTCGACCTGGTGGTGGTCGATTACCTGCAACTGCTGACATCTCCAGCCAAGGAGAACCGGAATCAGGAGGTCGGGGCTCTCTCTCGCGGATTAAAGATCATGGCCCGCGAGCTGCGCGTGCCGCTATTGGTGCTCTCGCAGCTCAGCCGCGCGCCGGAACTCCGGCACGGAAACCACCGGCCGCAACTGAGCGACCTCAGGGATTCCGGAGGAGTCGAGCAGGATGCCGACGTCGTGTCCTTCATTTTCCGCGAGGAGATGTACAAGCCTGACGATCCAAGCCTGCGCGGCTTGGCGGAACTGATCATCGCGAAGCAGCGCAATGGGCCGGTGGGGACGCAGAAGCTCACGTTCCTGCATGCTTTCACCAAGTTTGAGAATCGGGCGGAGGATA
>JAJYKC010000365.1 GCA_021788955.1 Acidobacteriota bacterium | reverse complement strand
AGTGGACCCAAAAATCCCCACGCCCGCCCGCCGCCCCAACCAGCCACTAGCGCACCGATCCGCGCAACCGCAACGGAGCGCGGATGGGCCGCTCGCGCGCTGAACGACTCGCTGCTGCCAACCCGGACCGCAAACCGAGCCGCGACCGCAAGGGAGCGGTCCTTCCTCTCGCCCAACCACGACCTTCGACAGAGCGTTCTCGCCGCGCGCGGCTCCGTTGTGCGCGATTCAAAACGAGCCAACGCTATCCTTGAATCATGCTGAACGTCCACGACGCCGCCGAAATTCTGATCTGCGTCGCTGGGGTCACGGCTCTCTTCGCCCTGCATCGTCAGATCGCCGAGGCAATCGAGACGTTTCGAAACAACTTCCCGCGGGGCGGCCCACCAACCCCCATGCACCCATCGGTTGCGGGGGATGACGCTCACCTTCGGCCCGGGTCGCGCAAGCGCACCGCGGCCTGACTGCGCTTCAGTGCCCCAGCGCCACCAGCACGCGCTCGGTAATCTCCTCGATCAGCGCCGCGAGTGACGCGTCCAGCGCCAGCGTAATCGCCGCCTTCACACGCTCCGGGTCGGGGGGAACCCGCTTCGGTGGCTCCACCGGTTCGGCCGACGCGTTCGTCCGTAACCCGTCCACCGCCTCGGCAAACAACCCCCGCGACAACTGCGCTTCGTCGGCAAGTGGCTGAATCGCCTGCAATACCGCGGACGCCTCAAACGGCTTCTTCAGAATCGCGTCGCAACCCGACCGCCGCGCGTCGTCTTCGTCGAACGGCTCGAGCAATCCGGCCGTCAGCACCACCCGCGCATGCCGGTAGCGCGTGTCCGTCTTCACCGCCCGGCACAACTCAAACCCCGACACGCCCGGCAGGAACACATCGGCCACCACCACGTCCGGATCTACGTCGTCCAGACGCAGCATCGCCGTCTGCCCGTCCGTAACGCTAACCACCTCGAAACCCTCCTCGCGCAGAATGCGTTCCCCCATCCTCTGTGCGTGTGGGCTGTCGTCGGCCAGCAGTATCCGCGCCATTCTTATTTCTGCGCTTGCGAAGAACCCGATCCCTGCTCGTTTGAGTTCGTCGCCGTCGCGGGAGCGGCTTGCTGGGTGTCCGCGTTCTTCTGCTTCTTCGACTTCTTCTTTTTCTTCATCACCGGCATCTGATGATTCATCGGCAGCGGTTCATTGCTCGCTGCCGCCTGGCTCGTCCCGTTCGCCGGCGTCTGCGCCACCTGCGGCGCTTCTCCGGCCTGCGCCGTATTGCCGCCCGATGCCGCCTTGGCGTTCGTTCCGGCCTGTTGACCTCCCAGCCGTGCATCCGGCTTCGTATCGAGCGCCGAGTTCGCCCCTACCTGCGATACCGTAACGTCGCCGTTGAATCCGCCCGTACCTGCAGCGCCCGCCGGCATCGGCACGCTAACCGGCACCGTCGGCTGCACCGTCGACATCGAAGGCGTCCCGTTCTGCGCCGCATGCGTGAAGTCCGGACCGCCCGCCATGAACCCGAACGTCTTCCGCATCAACCCCAAGCGCACCGGATGCTCTTGGTCGTACTTCATCCGAGCCAGCGCCGCCGGGTCCGCCTGCGGAACCGGCAACTCCATCGCCTCCAACTTAGACTTCGCGTCCGCGGCATACGAACTGAGCGGATATTCGCGCACAATCCGGCCATAAGCGTCGCCCGCCTTCGTCCGGAAGCGGTTCCCCATCCGGGAATACGCATCTCCCAGCAGCCACAGCGCTTCGTCCGACTTGCTGTACAGCGGATACTGATCCACCAGCCGCGTAAACCGGTTCGCCGCCGCCGGATTGCTCCCCTTCTTGTAATAGAAATATCCCGTCCGGAATTCGCCTTCCGCGATTCCTTCCTGAATATTCCGCAGCCGCTGCGATGCTTCTTTCGCATACCGGCTGTTCGGGAACTGCACCAACAACTGCCGGCACTCATCCTCGGCCCGCAGCTCCTGCTGCGCGTCCCGGTCCGGCTTCTCCATCTGGTTGTAATGGATCATGCACACCCGGTTCTGCGCTTCCGCCGACTCTTCCATCGTCGGGTAGAACAGAATGAAGTCCTTGTACTCGGCCTCGGCCTGCGCGTAGCCGTGCGCGCCACCCTCCCGGTACCAGCTATCGGCGATCGCCAGCTTCGACTTCGCCAGATACTCGCTCTGATCGTAGGTGTTGATCAGCGTGTTCAGCGTGATCCGCGCCACTTCGTAGCGGCCGTGCTCGATGTCGTCGATCGCCTTGTCGAACAACACCTTGTCCGGTTGCTTGCTGTCGTTGGCGATCGGATGCTCGTACTTCTTATGCCGCCAACACGAAGACGTCAGCAGCCCCACCGTCAGGACCGCGATCAATTGCACTCGTTGCTTTCGAGAAAAGACCATGACTCCACTTCTCTACACTTTGAACTCGCCCATCACCGGTTTACTCACTATCCCGCCCGGAGGCGAAGCGCTCTCCGGCGCTCTCGCCATTTAACCAGATTCCACCCCTCAGACGCGAACGCTCACGCCCTCCATCGCAATCCGCTTCAACTCCGCATACGCCGATCCCGGGTCCTCGCTGTGAAAGATCGACGACCCTGCTACCAGCCAGTCACAGCCGGCCTGCACGATCTCAGCCGCGTTTTCCTTCCCCACGCCGCCATCGATCTCAATGCGGAAGTCTAAGCCCCGCTTGGCCCGGATCCGGTCCAACGCGGAAATCTTCTCCAAGGTATAAGGCAGGAACTCCTGCCCTCCAAATCCGGGATTAACGCTCATCACAAGCACTTGCTCGGCCACATCGAGCACATGCTCCAGCGTCCCTACCGGCGTCGCCGGGTTAATCACCACGCCGGGCGCCGCTCCTTCTGAACGGATCATCCGGAGCGTCCGGTCCAGATGCGGGCACACCTCCTGGTGTACCAGCACATGGTCGGCTCCGGCCTCGATGAACAACGGAGCATACCGGTCCGGATCCGTAATCATCAGATGCACGTTCAGCTTCATCCGTGTCACCTTGCGTACAGACGCAACCACCGGCGTCCCCAGGCTGATGTTCGGTACGAAGTGCCCATCCATCACGTCCACATGCAGAATCGTCGCCCCGCCCCGTTCGACACTTCGGATCTGCTCGCCCAGACGGGCAAAGTCAGCGGCGAGAATCGACGGTAAGATCTCCGGCATGGGACTCGTCTTGCGGCCGCACAGTCCGGGCTCGGGCCGCCTCCGGCGCAATCCAATAACTCATTCTCATTATCGCAAAAGCAGTCCCCCCTGCCACTTTTTTATCATTCGCCAATTTTCCGCCGTCCCACCTCCCCTATCTCCTTGATACAAGGGCCTGATTCCCACCGTATTCCTCTCCTCAACCCATTGGCCCTCTTTTTGCCTGTCGAATTCCCGTATGCTCGATGCCGCCTCCTCCCAAATCGCCCGGTACATGGACCTGCTCAGTGCCCGGCAAAACCTGGTCGCATCCAACCTCGCCAACATCGACACGCCCGGCTATCACGCGAAAGACATTGATTTCGCGGCAGAAATGCAAAACGCTTCGAGTGCGGATCCACCCCATGTCCTCGAGGTGCAGGGCCTTCCCGTCCGTAACGACGGCAACAATGTCAGCCTCGAACGCGAAACCCGCCTCCTTTCGGAGAACGCGATGAAGTTCCGCATCGCTGCCACTTTGGAACTCTCGCATCTCAAATTGAAACGCATGGCGATCCACGACGGGAGTCCCACCGCATGAGTCTGTTCGGTGCTCTCGCCGTCAGCGGTTCCGGCATGGACGCGCAGCGTACCCGCGCCGAACTGCTCGTTCAGAACCTGGCCAATGCCGAAACCACCCGCACGCCGGAGGGTGGCCCGTATCGCCGGAAGGACGCCGTCTTCTCCAGTTCCTCCGTCGATCCCTCCTTCAACGACGAACTCGGCTCCGCTCTCGGGGAACAACCCGTCGGGGTCTCCGTCAGCGACGTCGTCACCGACATGCGTGCTCCGGAACGCCGGTACATGCCCGGCCATCCGGACGCCGATAAGGACGGCTACGTTCTCTTTCCCAACATCAATCCGGCCGAAGACATGGCCGACCTCATAAGCGCCAATCGGGGCTACGACGGCAACATCGCCGCCATCGCTGCGGTAAAAGACATGATCAGCCAATCGATCCAGATGCTCAGCGCCTGACCACTCCCTGCAACTTCGCCATGTCCATTCCCATCCAGCCGATCCAGCCGTCCTCGCTGGCCCTGCCAGTGGCCGATGCCCCCGCCCCCAGCCCATCCGGCCC
>JAJYKC010000364.1 GCA_021788955.1 Acidobacteriota bacterium | reverse complement strand
TCAATGCGCCGCGTATCCTGAGGTCCCGGCGTAATGCGGATCTCGATGCGGCGTGTGGGCAGGAGGCGGGGGAAGCGCTCCGCCCACTCGAGCAAGACGATGGCGTTGCGGTCGAGGATTTCATCCAGGCCGATGCCAAGTACTTGCTTTTCCTCCTCCAGACGATAGAGGTCGACGTGATAGACCTTCGGTGCGCCGTCTCCGCCGTACTCGTGGATGAGGGTGAAGGTGGGGCTGGAGACTTCCTCCGGGGCCGCCGCGCCGAGACCCTCGACGATGCCCTTGGCCAGCGTTGTTTTGCCGGCCCCCAGATTGCCGATCAGCAACACGGCCGCAGGAGGCGAAAGCTCGCGCGCCAGTGTCCGACCGAACGCGATGGTCTCCTCTTCGGAAGCGGTCTCAAACCGGCGCGGATTCACGAATCGCCTCGGGAAGGAAGCGGAGCAGGTCTCCGGCGATGACGGAAAGCTCGCCGAGTGCGTTGGCCGCCATTTCCCCGGCGCGCCCGTGCAACCAGACAGCGGCTCGGAGGACGGCGCCGATTTCGTGGGGACGCTGCGCCAGCAGGCCGGCGATCAAGCCGGTGAGAACGTCGCCGGTGCCTCCGGTCGCCATGCCCGGCGAGCCGGTGGGATTGATCGCCACTTCGCCTTCGGGCGAGGCGATGAGTGTGCGGTGTCCTTTCAATACGAGCCACACGCCGTGCTTCATGGCGAACGTGCGAGCCACGTTGACGCGGTCCGCCTGGATGCGCGCCACGTCGAGACCGGTGAGCCGGGCCATCTCGCCGGGATGCGGTGTGAGGATGCGCGGGGCGGGATTGGGGATATCGCCCGTGCCGAGCACGTTGAGCCCATCCGCATCGACGACGACCGGTGTTTGGGATTGTTCGAGGACGCCGCGAACGAGGCGCGTCACATCCGGACCCGTGCCAAGTCCCGGGCCAAGCGCGACGACGTTTTTGTGCAGGATGAATCCGTCGAAGGCATCGAGGGCGCCGGCGGAGAGCGTGCCCTCGCCGGTTTCCGGCAACGGTTCGCTCATCAGTTCAGCGGCATGCCCGCCGATGGAGGCAACGGCCGAAGCCGCTGAAGCCACGCTTACCAGGCCAGCCCCGGCTCGAAGTGCGGACATGCCCGCCAGGGCGGCGGCGCCGGGCTTGGAGCGGGAACCGGCGATGATCAGGGCGTGGCCGAACGCGCCCTTGTTCGATTCCTTCGGCCGGGCGGCGAGCAACTGGCGGAAACTATCCGCCGTCGACAGAGCGAGCCAAAGCGATGGGTCGTCTTCGAAAAGCGACGGCCGCGAACCGATCGGAACGATATGTAGCGCTCCCACATGATCGCAGGATGGAGCCAGAGCGTGGCAGACTTTTGGCGCGGTGAACGTGACGGTATGTTGGGCGCGAACGAACTCGGCGGGTAGCGCGGCGCGGTCGCTCTCGATGCCGGATGGCACATCTACGGCGACGACCGGCGCACCGAGGGAGTTGATCGCGCGGAGAAGTTCGAGAGGACGACCGTGAACCGGGCCTTCGAGTCCCGTCCCGAGCAGCGCGTCGACCACGAGTGTGACCCGATGAACTTCAGCGGGAATCTCGGACGAGTAGGTAACGCCCGCAGCTTCGAGCATCCGCAGATTGGCTGCGGCGTCGCCGTGATACTCTTCGGGCCTGCCTGCGAGAACGACGTGCAGCGCGGCCGGGCGATGGTGCGTTTCAAGGAGGCGTGCGACGGCTAATCCGTCTCCGCCGTTGTTCCCCCTGCCGCAGAACACGGCGATGCGCTGGGCGTGGAGCGGGCTGAAGGTTTCCCGCAGCACGTTCAAGACGCCGTGGGCGGCATTCTCCATCAGAATCAGTCCGGGAATCCCGTTTTCGATGGTGCGGCGGTCGACTTCGCGCATCTGAGCGGCGGTGAGTACTTTCATGGCGGTCTCTACTGGCGGCGCGCGAGCATAAGAGTCATGTCGTCAAACTGTTCGACGGCGCCGGCCCACTGCTCCACCGCCTCAATCACGTTGCGAATGATCTCCTCTTCCGGACGGCTGGCGTTCTGGCGCACGAGATCGATGAGCCGCTGCTCGCCGAACATCTCGCCGTAGGCGTTTTCGGGTTCGGTCACCCCGTCGGTGTAAAACAGCAGCAGGTCTCCCGAATGCAATTCGATCCTGCTCTCGTCGTACGTGGCGAAGGGAAACGCGCCGACGACCATTCCGTTCACATCGAGCGGCGTCGCCTGGCCCTCGCGAATCAGCATTGGCGGCAGATGGCCCGCGTTGGTGTAGCAAAGCGTGCTCTTGTCGTCATCGTAGATGCCGAAGCAAAATGTTGCGTATTTCTCTGGGCTGGTGAAGGCGTGTAGCTGGCGATTGAGCTCGCTAACCAGATGCGAGGTCGAAATGCACTCGCGGTCCGTCCGGGGCCGCGTGAGTGCGTGCTCCATCGCCGAACGGGTTTGTGCGCGGACCGAGGACTGTAGAGTGGCCATCAGTAGCGCCGCCGAAATTCCTTTTCCCGCGACATCGCCGATGGAGATGACTACATGCCGGTCGTCGAGCGCCTGATAATCGTAATAGTCGCCGGAGACAGTGCGGGCGGGCTTGCAGAAGGCAGCGAGGCGGAGGTTGGGCGTGGCGGGCGTGACACGCGGATAGAGCTGGTTCTGTACCTCGCGGGCGATTTCGAGTTCCGATTGCAGGCGTTCTTTTTCCTTGGCGACGGCGAGGAGGCGCTCGACATTGCCGGTCATGACGTTGAACGACGTTGTGAGCTCGCCGAGCTGGTCGTTGCGATGGACGGGAATGCGATGGGAAAAATCGCCTTCGATCACCTTCTGCGTACCCCGGTACAGCTCATGTACGGCGCGGGTGACCGTTCGTGTGAGCGAGACGCCGATCGCGAGCGCGATCAGTTCGACGATAACGAACAACGCGGCGATGGCGACCAGGACAAACAGCAGGTTAAAGCTGGTTTCGCCGAGCGTGTGCCGGGTGAGGATGTCGAGCAGAAGCGAGGGGCGAGTCCGGATGTAGAGCAGCATGTTCCGGTCTGACTTGGTGGAGTCCCAGGAGGCGACTCTGGTCGAGACGAAGAAGCCGATCTGGATGTCAAACCGGTTCACCGGCGGGGGCAGCCTTTGTGCGGCATCGGCGGGCGACGGCTTCAAGCGGATCTGGCCTTGTGTGAAGCCTGGGGAGGGCTCGGTGATGAAGGTGCCTGAGGGCAGCACGACGCCGGCATCGACGAGAACGACGAAGAGTCCGGGAACGAGACCGGCCAGAAAGCGCGGCGTGAGCGGCGCGCGGGTGGCGAAGGTGGTTCCGTTTCGGGAGGTTTTGGCGAACAGATACGTGCTCTCCCCGTCCCACGCGATGCCGCTATCGTCTTTCCCGCCCGACGGTGGAGTGGTGGTGGCTTCATCGGGCCAGCGCGTGGTTGAAGTTCCGTCGCCGGCAAGGAACACGATGCCGGGAAACTGGCTCTCGAAAACGGCCTTGCCCATGCCCTCCATGGCTGCCGCCCGATCCTTTGGGGCGACGCGCGACAAAGTAGCGGCGGCGAAGCGGAGCGCGGCTTCGCGGCGTTCGAGTTCCGACGTCGCCAGATAAAGCGCCACCTGCGTGCCGATGGTCCAGGCGCCCATCAGGGCCAGCGTTCCGATAAGTAGCACGGGAACGACCGCGATAAACAGATAGGTGACCAGGAGCCGGTTTCGCAGGCTCCAAATTGCCTTGCGCAGCCCGGTGTGGGACAGGCGCACGAGCCAGATGAAGAGACAGCCGAGAAGCACCAGACGGACGAGCGACGTGAATGCCGAATTGGGCGCAGCGAAAGACAGGGTCAGGAAGAGTGCGGCCGTGGCCAGCGTGCACCACCCAAGGCGGCCGAAGCGGGCCAGCCTGCTTCTCACATCTTCAAGCATGGCGTCTCAGATGGTCGACTTGGCGATGTCGGGTTCCACTTCGCGCTCACTCGGAGGGGCTTCAACCTGCAGGTAATGGCGCGTGAGCGAGGTCTGCAGGATTTCCAGGGCTTCATCCGGAGAGTCGGCATAGCTGAAGAGTTCGAGGTCCGACGGCGCGATGGTGCCATACTTCACCAACGCGTCGAAGTTGATCACTTCCTTCCAATACGTGGAACCGTAGAGGATGATGGTGATCTTTTTCTGCAGCTTTCTGGTTTGGGCGAGGGTGAGCAGTTCGCTCATCTCGTCCAGCGTGCCGAAGCCGCCCGGGAAGACGACCAGCGCCTTGGCCAGATAGGCGAACCAGAACTTCCGC
>JAJYKC010000363.1 GCA_021788955.1 Acidobacteriota bacterium | reverse complement strand
GAGACGGACGTGATCGAGCCAGGCCTGCGTGGGGGTGAAGTGATACTTTTCTTCCAGTTGTTTCGTGGGAGGGTTGTCGAACGTCCACATGCCCTCCTCGGCGAAAAGCATGACGGCCGCGACGGCGGCGGCGGCTACAAAGCGAGCGACCATAAGCGAGACTCCCGGAGATTATTGCAGCACAACCGGAAGGGGGGTGTTGAAGATGGATACGTTCAGATACCGACGCGGGCGGGGATGGGGGTGAAGGAGAAGAGGAAGATGGCGAGGGAGGCCCAGCCGAGGATGGCGCGAGCGCGGCCGGGTTTGGACTGATCGAAGATGACGGGGTGGCGGCGGGCGACGAAGAAGAGGATGGCGGCCCAGGCGAGCCAACTCCAGGAATAGAAGATGCCGAGGGGGATGAGCGCGAAGATGAAGAGGCGGCTGAGCCAGCGGTGTTTTTCGCCGAAGAAGGCGTAAAGGATGTGGCCGCCGTCGAGTTGGCCGATGGGAAGGAGGTTGAGGGCGGTGGCGAGGAGGCCGGCCCAGGCGGCGCGGGCGACGGGATGGAGGGAGATGTCGGCGGCGGAGATTCCGGGGAAGAAGATGCGCTCGAAGACCTGCATGATCAGCGGCGTGCCGAAGATGATGTCGCCGTGGAGGGCGACGCCGGGGATGACTTTGGACATGGCGACGCCGGAGACGAGGGCGGGAATAATTAGGATGAAGCCGGCGATGGGCCCGGCGACGCCGACGTCGAAGAGGGCGCGGCGGGTGTAGATGGGGGAGCGGATCCAGATGAAGGCGCCGAAGGTTCCGATGAGGGTTGGCGCGGGGAGGAAGTAGGGGAGGGTGGCGTGGATGCCGTGGTAGCGGCAGGCGAAGTAGTGGCCGAATTCGTGGGCGAGGAGGATGGCCATGAGGGTGAGGGAGTAGGGGACGCCGGCGAGCAGGAGCGAGGGCTCATGGGCGAGGTGAAAGAAGAGGTTGAAGGTGTGGTCGAGGCTGACGGGATCGCCGCGGAGGAAGTCGTGTTCGAAGCCCGCGCCGACGAGCAGGGTGGTGAAGACGGTCAGCAGGAACAGACCGAAGTGGATGGCCGGACGCCGGATCAACTCGTACTGCGGGACGCTTGGCTATTGAAGCGTCTGCAGTTCCTTTCCGGGCTTGAAACGCACGGCCTTACCCGGCGGGATGGCAACCTCGGTTCCCGTGCGTGGATTCCGCCCAATACCGGTCTTCCGCGGGCGGACATTGAAGATTCCGAAGCCTCGCAACTCGATCCGCTCGCCGCTAGCCAAGGCACGCTTCATGCTTTCGAATACGGTTTCGACCGCCATCTCCGCTTTGGTCTTAGTGATGCCGGTGCGATTGACGACTTCGTTGATGATGTCTAGTTTGATCAAGTTGCCCCCTCAGCGATGCGCCGGAACAAATTACCGCCGAAATGTCCCGTAAAATGCGGAAGAACCAAGCAAACTACATGATAGGATTAGAGTTATATGGTTGTCAAGAGCGCCGGGCCGGATGTAGGCCGCGCTAAACCGATCGGAGAAGTTGTGAATTCGGATAAGTTCCGTGATGCGTGCTCGCGGATAGCGACTTCTGTAAGCATAGCCACGGTTCTGGGGCCGGGTGGGGAACCGCAGGGGCTGACGATCAGTTCGTTCACGCCGGTCTCGCTGGAGCCGCCGCTGATCTTGATCTCGATCGGCAACGACACGCCGGCGCTTGACTATTTCCTGCAAAGTGAGTGGTTTGCGGTGAGCGTGCTCGAGGAGACGCAGCGGGGGATTGCGGCGGCGTTCGCGGAAAAACCCGAGGGACGGTTCGATGGGGTAAGTTGGAATCAGGGAGTGTATGGTCCGCCACTTATTGACGGGTCGGTGGCCGCGTTTGAGTGCAGGCGCACCGGGGAATACCGAGCGGGCGACCATACGGTTGTGTTTGGGGAGGTTGTGAAAGTGAGTACGGCGGAGGGAAAACCGCTGCTGTACGGTGCGCGAGGCTATCGCCGGCTGGCGCCGTAGGCTTCCCGCAGGAGAACGACAAAATGCCAATGTACGAAGACCGCTGCCAGACGTGCGGCGAGAGGTTTGAGCGATTGCGCTCGATGCGCGATGCCGATGCGGAGATCGAATGTCCGGAGTGTAAATCGAAAGAGGTGAAGCGGCAGTGGTCGACGTTCGCATCGAGTTCATCGAGTTCTTCGGGGGCGGGTTGCGCTCCGTCGGGGAGCGGGCGATTTACTTGAGCGCGGTAAGAGGCGGCCGGTCAGGCCGCTAAATCAACGCAGAAACTGAGAGGACGTCAGCTTTTGACGTCGGAGACGGACTTCTTCACGAGAGAAGCTCCGTGGCCGATGCCGAAGAGCCCAAGGATTGTTGTGTCCACATCGGGGAGTGAAGCGGCGGCGCGGAGTTCGACGCCTGCGAGGAACTGGAAGACGTGGACGAGGTAGGAGACGAGGGCGATGAGAGTGATGAGGATCATCTGGTAGTCGCCGAAGTCGAACCGGTTGTGGCCGTTCTGCACGTAGTCCTGGGGGAAACGGGGCGCGGCAGCGGGTGTTTTGGTGCGCGCGGCTTGGGCGGTGAGGCAGGCCGCGATGGTGAGCAGCAACCAGAGCGACATCGGCGTAGTTGAGCCGCTGTAGCGATTGTCCTGTCCGATGAAGAGGAGTTTGCGGACGCTGCCGGCGAAGAACCAGGTGAGGGTGAGGAGGGCGGCGCGGAGGATGACGGAGAGGGTTGCGGCCTGCGGGCGCGCAGGCTGGTGAGAGTGTAGGACGTGGCGCCGGCCGAGGTTTGAGGCGTGACGGCGGCGATTACGCGATCGCACGGATCGTAATTTTCAGCACGGCCTGGAGATTGGCGTCGCTGACGGTGATCCGGGTTTCGGGTGCAGCGGGGGAGCAGTTGGCCACGGATATGGTGAAGGACGAAGGCGACTTGCTCTTAATGAAGCCGGCGATTTCATTGGTTCCCGCCGGGGCCTGCGGCGGGGCGGGCATACTCCATCGCGGTGGGCAATGAGAGAATCGGAGATGGAACGCCATGACAACCTCAACTCTCGCACTTACGAATCCGCTCACTACTAAAGAATTGGAAGTTATGAACGCGTGGTGGCGGGCGGCGAATTACTTGTCGGTTGGGCAGATTTATCTGATGGACAATCCGCTGCTGCGGCGGCCGCTCGTGTTGGGTGACGTGAAGCCGCGGCTGTTGGGGCATTGGGGAACGACGCCGGGGTTGAACTTTTTGTATGTTCACTTGAACCGGCTGATTCGCAAGCATGACTTGAACATGATTTACATTGCCGGTCCGGGACATGGAGGGCCTGGGCTTGTTGCGAACTCGTACTTAGAAGGGACTTACTCGGAAACTTACTCTCATATTCCGCAGAGTGAGGCGGGACTGAAGCGTCTGTTTACACAGTTTTCGTTCCCGGGCGGGATTCCGAGTCATGTAGCGCCGGAGACGCCGGGTTCGATTCACGAGGGCGGCGAACTTGGCTATGCGCTGGCGCATGCTTACGGGGCTGCGTTTGACAATCCGGACCTGGTGGTGGCTTGTATTATCGGCGATGGGGAAGCGGAGACGGGACCGCTGGCGGGGAGCTGGCACTCGAATAAGTTTCTGAATCCGGCCCACGATGGCGCGGTGCTGCCGATTCTGCACCTGAACGGCTATAAGATCGCCAATCCGACGCTGCTGGCGCGGATCGAGCACGAGGAACTCGACGACCTGATGCGGGGCTATGGATACGAGCCGTATTACGTGGAAGGTCATGAGCCCGAGGCAATGCACCAGCGGATGGCGGCGGTGCTTGAAGAGGTGCTGGGTAAAATTCGGGCGATTCAGCGGGAGGCGCGGGAGAACGGCGCGACGGCGCGGCCGCGTTGGCCGATGATTGTGCTGCGGTCGCCGAAGGGATGGACGGGGCCGAAGACGGTGGACGGGCAGCGGACGGAGGACTTTTGGCGGTCGCACCAGGTGCCGTTTTCGGAACTGGCGACGAAGCCGGAGCACCTGAAGTTACTCGAAGAGTGGATGAAGAGTTACAAGCCGGAGGAGTTATTCGACGCGGAGGGGAAACTTAGGGCGGAGATCGCTGCGATCGCGCCGGCGGGAACGAAGCGGATGAGCGGGAATCCGCACGCCAACGGTGGGCTGCTGTTGAAGGACCTGGTGCTGCCGCCGTTTGCGAATTATGCGGTGGATGTGAAGCGGCCGGGAGGGACGGATGCGGAGGCGACGCGGATTCTGGGGCAGTTTTTGCGCGACGTGCTGAAGGAGAACGAAGAAG
>JAJYKC010000362.1 GCA_021788955.1 Acidobacteriota bacterium | reverse complement strand
CTTCACCACCGGACACCCGCCCAGGTACCGCGCCACCGGCGCCGCCTCCATCGTCGCCGACATCACCACCATCCGCAGATCCGGCCGCGAAGTCTTCTGCAGCCGCCGCAGCATCGCCAGCGCCATGTCCGTATCGAGATGCCTCTCATGAAACTCATCCAGGCACACCACCGCCACGCTTTGAAGCTTCGGGTCCTCGAGCAGCCTCCGCACCAGCAATCCCTCGGTGACAAACCGCAACCGCGTTCCCGCGCTCGTCACATCTTCGAATCGGACCTGATACCCGACCTCGCGCCCAACCTCCAAGCCACGTTCCTCAGCCACCCGCCGCGCCGCCATCCGCGCCGCGATCCTCCTCGGCTCGAGCACCACCACCGGACCCACCTCCAGCAGCGCCGCCGGTACCCGCGTCGTCTTCCCCGCGCCCGGCGCCGCTTCCACCACCACGTTGCTCCCGCCCGCCACCACGCGCACAATTTCGCCGAGATGCGCGTCAATCGGCAGCGCCATCGCCCGGCGCGTCATTTAATCGCCACGCCCGCAATCTGCGGCGACGCCGGCCCGAACCGCAGCCGCAGCTCCTCCACCCGCACCTCGCGGAACCCCGCCCCGCGAATCAACTCGAGCGTGTCCTGGTCCAGCCGGCACCCATCCGCCACCGCCCGCCACGCCGGCCCGAGCAGTTCCTGCCCCCGCCGCCGCCAACTCCCCTTCGCCGCCCCCACGTGCTCGAAAAACACAAACTGCCCGCCAGGCCGCAGCACCCGCACCGTCTCCTTCAGCGCCGCCCGCGCATCTCCCACCGAGCAAAGCACCAGCGTCGACACCACCGCGTCCACGCTCGCATCGTCAATCGGCAGCGCCTCCGCCACCCCCTCGCACACCTCGCCCTCGTGCCCCGCCGCCAGCGCCGCCTCCCGCAGATAGCGGTGCATGAACGGATTCGGCTCCACCCCCCGCCATCTCACCCCACGCGCGTAGTACCGCAAGTTCGATCCCGTCCCCGGGCCACTCTCCACCACGGGCCCGCGCAAGCCACCGAGCAGTTCCCACTTCCGCTCCGCCATCATCCGCTCGATGTGCGGCGACACATGCGCCATCGCCCACGCCTGCGCATGTTTTCCCAGTCCCCGCTTCATCCCGCCAGCGTCCGGAATCCGGCCTCTTCCTTGTACGCCTCCAGCGCGTTGTACACGATCGGGCAGTAACACGCCCGGTCCGCCATCTTCCACATCCGGCTCAAAAACGATCCCGCTCCGTGCACCAGGTGCGGAAAATCCTGGCACGTATCGGGCCGCGCCTCATACACCGAGCACAAGTTCCCATCGAGAAACACGCACCCGTTCTCATTGCGCTTGAGAATCCGCCCCTCCTCTTCGCTGACCTCGGTGTACTCGCTCAATACCTCGCGCTCCCGCATCCCCAGATACTTCGCCAGCCGCTCTACATCCCGGTCGCTCACCTGCGTCGTCGCCACCTTGCAGCAGTTCGCGCACGCCGTGCAGTCGATCTGCCCGGCAATCTCCTCCGCAATCCGCTTATACCGCCGCTCCACGAAATTATGCCGCTTCAAATACGCGCGAAACTTCTCGTTCTCTCCCCGCTTCCGCTCCCCCAGCCGTCGAATCTGCACCAGATCGGTAACCACCTCCTCAGCCTACCGCGCCGCCGTGTCCCCGCCCACAAACTTATCTGGAGTCCTTCCGGTAGCCGAGTTCCGCCGCGATCGGCCAGTCGATGCATTCCTCGACAACCTCGCGCAAACCGGCGGATAGCTGCTTCATGTAGTGGCGTTCGCGATAGAACGTGGGATTAAAGTTGGACTTGCCCAGGGCCGGTTCGGAGTCGTCCCAGATGGCGGGCTCGGCGTTCCCGGCGATGAGGCGAAACTCCGGGTGAAGGCGAGACAGGCCGAAGCGGCGTTCCAGGTTTTCCAGAACGCCAGGCGCGTCTTCGACGAGATCCTCGTGGCGGATGAGGAGGCTGCGGGAAGGGAAGCGGGCGGCGAGATCGAGCCAGGCGCGGTAGTTGCGGTTGTATTCGAGGCAGGCGGTGGCGAGGAGGTCGCGGCACGATGGCTTGATGCGCCGGCCGGTTAGGACGAAGAAGGTCCAGCCTGAGTAGCGGGCGAGGCTTGCGGCCCAGGCGTAAGGGTTCTTGCTGGAGACGGCGAAGCCGAGCCTGCCCGCGCGAACGCTCGCCGCCACCCGTTTTGCCGTCTTTCGCAAGTACGCGATTTGGCGCCCGTCGTCGGGACGCGTCGATTCGGCGGGGGCGGCGAGAGTCGTCGCGCGCACGAATTCGAAATCCGGATCGGGAGCGGCGAGCGACATCTGGAGAAACCGCTCGAAGTCGACCGGCGGCGAGTGCTTGTCCCCGAGGACGTGCATGAGAGGAAGGACTTCGAGATAGTTGGCGAGCAGAAGCGCACGGACGTAATTGGTCCCGGTCCGGCGCGCACCATACTGCTTGAGGCAAGTAATGGTTCCCGTGGTCTCGGTTGCGGATGTGCGAGAGGCTTGCACTGCCGATCAGTGTATCTCCGGATTTCGCCGGAAGCGGCGCGGGGAAGGCGCGCAGACCGTATACTGCTGGATTGAAGAAACGACTCCTGTTAGTGCATCAAAGGCTACAGCCGCCGGGAGGGTCCACGGCGGTGGCGGCCTGGACGATCGAAGTGTTGAAGGACGACTACGAGGTGACGCTGCTGACTGAGACGGAGCCCGATGTCGCCGGGGTGGATCGGTTTTACGGGACGAGCCTGGGCGAATCGAATCTTTCGGTGATTCGGCTGAGCCGGGCGGCGCGGTTTGTGTTTGGGCTGGATCCGGACCAGGCGAGCATTCAGCCGGTTGCGTATCTGATGCGCTTGAGCCGGCGGTACCGGCGGGATTACGACGCGGTGATCGCAACCGGGACCGAAGAAATGGATTTAGGCGGGCCGGGAGTGAACTACGTGCATTACCCGTACCTGGCGCGGTTCTGGGGGAAGTACGGCGACAGCAGCGCGGGATGGATGGGTTGCCTGCGCGGGGAGACGAAGCCGTGGATGCTGCTGGCGGGGATCCGGGTGGAGCGGTTGAAGCAGTCGACGTTACTGGCGAACTCGGATTGGACGGGGCGCCAGGTCGAGAACGGATACGGGATTCGGCCGCGGACGCTGTATCCGCCGGTGACGGCGCCGCCACGCGTGCTCGATTGGGAAGCGCGGGAAGAGGGCTTCCTGACGGCGGGACGATTGCACGTGGCCAAGCGGATGGATTGGATCCTTAGCGTGCTGGGGAAGGTGCGCGAGCGTCATCCGGCGATCCGTTTGCATTTGGTGGGGACGCGGGAGCCCGGACGGGTGGGCGAAGCTTTTTATGCCGATTTGCGGAAGTTAGTGGACGAGAATCGTGAGTGGGTTCAGTTGCACGAAGACTTGCCGCGGGAGGATCTGCTCGAGTTGATGGGACGGTGCCGGTATGCGATTCACGCCTTGCGGGCCGAGCACTTCGGAATCGCTCCGGCGGAGGCGCTGATGGCGGGCTGCATTCCGTTTGTGCATAACAGCGGAGGACAGGTGGAGATCGTGGGGCGGGATCCGCGGCTCTGTTACGAAGACGAGGAGGCGGCGGAGAAGATCAGCGCTGTGCTGGGAGATCGGGCGACTCTCACGGCGCTTCGCGAGATGCTGGCGCCACAGCGGGAGTTGTTCACGGTGGAGCGGTTTCGCATCGGGATGCGGGCGGCGGTGGAGGAAGTGATCGCCGCGTCCGGCCGTTGAGGCAGGCGCGGATCAGATTGCGGGCGCGGTGCGCTTCCGCTCGAACACGAGATCGAAGAAGGTGACGTGGGAAGAATCCGCGCGGCCGATGCCGAGGATGTCGCAAACTTCGAAGCCAAGCGAGTCCAATTCGGCGATAAAGGAAGCGAAGCGATAACTGCCGTCGAAGCGGTTGAGGACGCTTACTTCGGAGATGATGAACTGGGTGTCGGCGAGAGTGCAGGCGGCGCCGCGGAGGATGTCCAGTTCGGCGCCTTCTGCGTCGATTTTCAGGCCAAAGGGGCGGGGGCAAGACGCGGAGGCGATCACGCGGTCCAGGGTTTCGACGGGGACGCGGCGGAGGATAGGTGCGTCGCCGGATTGTTCGAGAGGGTGGCGGGTGTAGAAGGAACTGCGGGGGGTGCGGCGCGGTTCGATGCGGATTTCGTGTTCGCCGGGTTCGGAGCCGAGGGCGACGGGGAAGTGGGTGCCGGGGCGGGCGGCGAGGAGCGAGGCGATATCGGCGGTGAATTCCTGAAGGGGCTCGACGAGGAGTAAG
>JAJYKC010000361.1:1336-4320 GCA_021788955.1 Acidobacteriota bacterium | reverse complement strand
CTGACCGAAGTGCTGCCTCCGCACACCCGCCGCTCAGCCCCTCGCATGTCGGCCAGGTCGGATCCACCAATCGAAAACCGCTCCGAGTGAAGGTGCACGTCCTCCACCCGCTCGGCGCGAATCGGCTGAAACGTACCCAGTCCGACGTGAAGCGTGACGTAGGCAATCGACGCTCCCGCCTCCCGGCATTGGGCTAGAATCTCCGAGGTGAAATGCAGCCCGGCGGTCGGCGCCGCAGCCGATCCCGAGTACCGCGCGAACACTGTCTGATACCTCTCCCGGTCCGCTGGCGTGTCGGCGCGCTTCAGATACGGCGGCAGAGGCACATGGCCGATCCGCTCGATCGTCTCGCGCACGTGGCCGGCATCGGGGAAACGGATCAGCCGTTCGCCGGATTCGGTCCGCCCTTCGATCTCGGCCTCGATCGGGCCGAATCGCAGACGCGTGCCTCGCTTCAATTTCTTCCCCGGTTTGACCAGCGCCAGCCAAAGCGAATCGTCCTCGGATTCCGGGCGAAGCAGCAGCGCCTCTACTTCGCCCGGCGCTCCTTCCCTCGTCCCCAGCAATCGCGCGGGAAAGACCTTCGAGTTGTTCAAAACCAGGCAGTCGCTGGGACGCAGGTAGCTCGGAAAATCGCGGAACGAGCGGTCATGCCAGCGTCCGGCCTTTCGATCCACCACCAGCATCCGCGACGCCGCGCGATCCGGCAGCGGCTCGCGGGCAATGCTCGATTCCTCGAGCGGAAAATCGAATTCGTCAACGCGCAAGAACCTACAATAATAGCGTGGAGCCCGAAGAGCGCATCCTGGGCATCGAGTCTTCCTGCGATGAGACTGCGGCTGCGGTCGTCGCCGGCGGCAGCCGCATTGTCAGCTCCGTCGTCGCCTCGCAGCTTGACACCCACGGCAAGTACGGAGGCGTCGTGCCCGAACTGGCCTCCCGCGAACATCTCCGCGCCATCGTGCCGGTAGTGCGTGAGGCGCTCTCCCGCGCCGGATACTCGTACCAGGCCCTGTCTGCCATCGCCGTCACCGAAGGCCCCGGCCTCGCCGGTTCGCTGCTCGTCGGCATCACCTACGCCAAGGCCCTCTGCTCGGTCACGCACCTTCCCCTGATTGCGGTGAATCACCTCGAAGGTCATATCTACGCGGTCCTGCTCGAAGCCGGGCACGATCTCGAACTGCCCGCGCTCGCCCTCGTGGTCAGCGGCGGCCACACGCACCTGTTTGAAGTCACGGGGAAGTTCAGTTACCGTCTGCTCGGCAAGACGAGGGACGACGCCGCCGGCGAAGCCTATGACAAGGTCGCGAAGCTACTCGGCCTGCCCTATCCCGGCGGTCCGGTCATCGATCGCCTGGCCTCGTACGGCGATCCCGAAGCGGTGCGCTTCACCTCCCCGAAGATGAAAGGCAACGCGCTCGACTTCAGCTTCAGCGGCTTGAAGACCGCCGTGCTTCGATGGGTCGAATCGCGCGCCATGGAACAGGAAATCGCCGAGCGCCGCGCCCGCCTCGGCGCCGGATTCGAAGAGATCCTCGCCGCCACTCCTAAGGCCACCCTCGATCTGCTGGCTTCGTTTCAGAGGACGGTGATCGATGAACTGCTCAGCCGGATCTCCCGGTCCGCCGGGGAGATCGACGCGCGGACCATCCTGATCTCCGGCGGCGTCGCTTCCAATCGCGGCCTTCGGGATGCCGCGGCGCATCTCGCCGGCCTCCCGGTGCTTTTCCCTACCCCCGCTCTCTCCACCGACAACGCCGCCATGATCGCCGCCGCCGCGTTCCCCAAACTTCATCGCCGCGAGTTCGCCGGCCCGGACCTCGCCGCGCATCCCGCGCTGTCGCTCGCCTAAGCGCACAGGGCCGCGAGCGGCGTCAGCCGCGCGGCTCCGTTGTGCGCTTTGTTGACTAGACCCACAGGGCCGCGAGCGGCCTTAGCCGCGCGGCTCCGTTGTGCGCTTTGTTGATCCGAGAGAACTCGGAAATAATAAACTCCATGGACGATTTGCTGGGCAGGGTGGCGCTGGTCACCGGAGCAAGCCGCGGACTGGGACGTGCCATCGCGTTGCAGCTTGCCAGCGCCGGCGCCGATGTCGCTCTCAACTATCGCGAGAACGCCGCGGCGGCGCACGAAGCCGTGGCCGAAATCGAAGCGTTGGGCCGCAAGGCCGTCGCGCTCAAAGCCGACGTGGGAGACCCGGTCGCCGCCCGCGAACTCGTCGCCTCCACCCGGATCGCGCTCGGACCGGCCACCATCCTCGTAAACAATGCTGGCATCGCGCGGCCGCAGAAAATCGAAGACATAACGAACGCCGACTGGGACGAACTGATCCGCGTGAATCTCAGC
Organism: Acidobacteriota bacterium; assembly: GCA_021788955.1. The sequence goes on along the minus strand of JAJYKC010000361.1, from coordinate 1,974 downwards.
TCGGCCTTCTACGTAACACAGGCGGCTTTGCCCGCGATGCGCGCGGCGCACTGGGGCCGCATTATCAATCTCTCGTCCGTAGCGGCGCACGTCGGAGGTGTTGTCGGGCCGCACTACGCCGCATCCAAAGCCGGACTCCTCGGCCTCACTCACTCCTATGCGGCGCTGCTCGTCAAGGAAGGCATCACCGCGAACGCCATCTCCCCCGCGCTTATCGATACCGACATGGTGCGCTCCAACGCGCTTGCCACGCCCGAGCGAATTCCCGTGGGCCGCTTCGGTGAGCCGGACGAAGTCGCCGAAGTCACCGTCATGCTCGCCCGCAACGGCTACATCACCGGGCAGACCATCCACGTCAATGGCGGCTGGTACATGAGTTGACGTTCGGCCACCTGCGGATCGGAGCTACCCTGAAAAGGATGAAACGAACTGCTTCCGCCGTATGGACCGGCACCATCATGCAGGGTGCCGGCACGCTCACCACTGAAAGCGGTGTGCTGAAGGATTCGCCTTACTCCTTTCGAACACGCTTCGAGAACGAACCCGGGACAAACCCGGAAGAGCTTGTGGCTGCCGCACACGCCGGATGCTTTTCGATGGCGCTGTCGCTCATCCTTGAACAGGCGGGCATCAAGCCG
>JAJYKC010000361.1:0-1326 GCA_021788955.1 Acidobacteriota bacterium | reverse complement strand
ACGCTCGTGAGAGAAGCCGAGGGCTTCACGGTGACGGAAAGCCACCTCGATGTGAAGGTGCGGGCTCCGGGCGCCGATCTCGCCGCGTTTCAACAAGCCGCCGAAGCCGCCGAAAAAAACTGCCCCATCTCTAAGCTCCTCCGCGCCTCGATCACCATGAACGCCACCCTGGACAACTAGGTCCCGCAATGACACGCCGCTTCTCCGCCTTACTCCTGTCCGCGACAATCTGCCTTCCATCTATAATCGCCGCGAATCGGGAACCGCCGAAGCTGCGTCTGCCAGCCGGCGCGAAGCCGCTCAGCTATGACGTCGACCTGAAGTTGACTCCCGGCGCGGAGTCCTTCGACGGCTCGGTGGCGATCCATCTAAAGTTCGACCAGCCTTCCACGCTCCTGTGGCTGAACGCGGCGGACATGAAGATTGCTTCGGCGAAACTCGAGCAAGGCGGCCGTACGATCCCGGTAACCGTGGTGCCCGGCGGAAGCCAGTTCGCGGGCTTCGAGTTCGCCTCGCCCGTCGAAGGCGAAGCCGTGCTGACCCTAACATACACGGGTGCGATCAGCAAGACCAGCAGTGCCGGTGTCTTCGAAATGAAGGAGGACGGCAACTGGTACCTCTACACACAGTTCGAGCCGACCGACGCGCGGCGCGCGTTCCCATGCTTCGATGAGCCGGCCTTCAAGACGCCGTGGCGCATCACCGTCGATGTGCCGGCCGATGCCATGGCCGTCGCCAACACGCCGCAACTGAGCGAGACCACGGAAGACGGCGGCAGGAAGCGCGTCGTCTTCTCCCCGACGCAGCCCCTGCCGAGTTACCTCGTCGCTTTCGCCGTGGGCAAATTCGAAGCGGTGAGCGCCGGCAAAGTGGGTCATACGCCGCTCCGTGTGATCGTGCCGGAAGGCCATGCCAAGGAAGCGGCGTTCGCTGTCGAAGCGATCCCGCAGTTACTCCAGAGACTCGAAACGTACTTCGGCACCCCGTATCCGTTCGAGAAACTGGACAGCATCGCGATGCCCTTCAGCGACTTCGCGATGGAAAACGCCGGACTGATTACCTACAGTCAGGACATTTTGCTCGGCAGCGCGGCGACGAACACGATCCGCCGGCAGCGCGAGTTCGCCGTGACGGCCGCGCACGAGATGGCGCACCAGTGGTTCGGCGATGAAGTGACCCCGACCTGGTGGGACGACATTTGGCTCAACGAGAGTTTCGCGACGTGGATGGAGCGCAAGATCACGGCAGAGTGGAAGCCCGAGTGGAACCTCGACGTGACTCAAGTGTCGGAAAGCCACGACGCGATGGATCTGGACAGCCTGGTCA
>JAJYKC010000360.1 GCA_021788955.1 Acidobacteriota bacterium | reverse complement strand
TTGGGCTGGACCAGCAGCGCGCGTTCGCTTCCATGCACCGAAGCGGGTAGCGCGGGCAGCAGCGGCAGAAGGGCCACGAGAGCGATCCAGAGCCACTCGCGGCGCGGCCGGCGCAGCGCGGCGAGCGCGATCACGATGGCCATCAGCGCGAACAGGAACGACAGGCCATAGACGCCGGTGACCGGCGCCAGGCGCATCGGCATGCTCATCGACGTTCCCGCGTCCCCCAGCGTCAGCCAGGCGAAGCCGAAGGGGCCGTTGGTCCGCTCGATCGCCGTCCACAGCGCGGCCACGGTGAGCGCGGCGAGCGGCCTTTGCATCAACACCGCGGCGAGCAGTCCAAACAGGCCGAAATGCAGGGCCTTCAAGATAGCGAACAGCGCGAAAGCCAGCATCGCCAGCGCCGTCCCCATGTTGGCGTACTGGTCCAGCGTGCCTTCGATCCAGTAACACACGCCCGCCCAGAACACCACGCCCGCCAAATAGCCGAGCAGGAAGCGCGGGATCCACCGCTGCTCGCGCGCCAGGGCCACCAGAAGCGGCGCCAGCGCGAACGGGGCCAGGAACGTGTAGCCGAAGCGCGGATACAGCAGCACCAGCATTACACCGGTGGCCAGCGCCAGGGCGAAGTTAACCGCGGTTTGCCTGCTCATTCACCCGGTCGGCCATGTAGGAACTGCGGACCATCGGCCCGCTGAAGACGGCCTTGAAACCAAGCGAGAGGCCGAAGTCCCGCCAGGCAGCGAACCGCGCGGGCCGGATGAACTCTGCCACCGGAAGGTTGCGGCGCGTCGGCTGCAGGTACTGCCCGATGGTGGCCACCTGAACCCCGGCGCCGTGCAGGTCCTTCAGCAGTTCGTTCACCTCGTCGGGCTGTTCGCCCAGGCCCACCATCAGTCCGGATTTCGTCAGCGCCTCCGGCCGCGCATGCCGCGCGAAGCTCAGCACATCGAGTGACTGGCGGTAGCGGGCCTGCGGCCGCACCTTGCGGTACAGGCGCGGCACGCACTCGATGTTGTGGTTGAAGACGTCCGGGCCGGCATCGAGCACGCGCGCCACGGCGTCGTAGTCGCCGTTGAAATCCGGCGTCAGCACCTCGACGCGCGCCCGCGGCAGCGCTTTCTTCACTTCCCGCACCGTGGCCGCGAAATGCGCCGAGCCGCCGTCGTCGAGGTCGTCACGGTTCACGCTGGTGATCACCACATAGCGCAGGTTCATCTGCGCGGCCATGCGCGCCACGTTCTCCGGTTCGCCCGCATCGAGCGAAAACGCCTGCTTGTGCGGCGAACCCTTCGGCACCGAGCAGAATCCGCAGCCCCGCGTGCACAGGTTGCCCAGAATCATGAACGTCGCCGCGCCGCGTGAAAAGCACTCGTGCATGTTCGGGCAGCGCGCCGATTCACACACCGTGTGCAGGCCAAGCCGGCGGAGGTCCTGCTTCAACTCGTGCACCGCCGCGTAGTTGGTGTGCGTGCCGCGGAGCCATTCGGGAAGCCGGGGACGCGCGGGTCCGGTTTCTTCGATTTTGACGAGCGTCAAACGAGTATTGTCGCACGCACCGCCCGCTCCCGGTATCCTAATAGTTTCAATGCCTTTCGACCCTATTCCCGCGGCGATCGAGGACTTTCGCGAAGGCCGCATGGTCGTCATCGTCGACGATGAAGACCGCGAAAACGAAGGCGACCTCACCGTCGCCGCCGAAAAAGTCACGCCCGCCATCATCAATTTCATGGCCACGCACGGCCGCGGTCTGATCTGCATGCCGCTCGACGCCGCGCTCTGTGACGCGCTCGACCTGCGGCCGATGTCGGCGCGCAACACCAGCCGTTTCGGCACCGCCTTCTGCGAATCGATCGAAGCGGCCGAGGGGGTCACCACCGGCATCTCCGCGGCCGACCGCGCGCATACCATCCGCACGGCGATCCGCGAAGGCGCCAAACCGCGCGACCTCGCCCGTCCCGGACATACCTTCCCGCTGCGCGCGCGCGAAGGCGGCGTGCTCGTCCGCGCCGGGCAGACGGAAGCGGCGGTCGACCTGGCTCGACTGGCCGGCCTGCGCCCGGGCGGCGTGGTCTGCGAAATCATGAACGAGGACGGCACCATGGCGCGCGTGCCGGACTTGATCGAGTTCTGCCGCCTCCACGGCCTGCACATGATCTCGGTGGCCTCGCTCATCCGCTACCGCCTCGAGCACGAAAAATTCCTGGTGCGCGAGGACGAGCGCTGCCTGCCCACAACGTTCGGCGATTTCCGCTGCCTGACTTACTCGAGCAACGTGCTGCCGGAGCGCCATCTCGCTCTCGTTTACGGCGACCTCGCCGGCCGGGAAAACGTGCTCGTCCGCATGCACGCGCGCTGCGTCTACGGCGACGTGTTTTCTTCCACCCAATGCGAATGCCGCGTGCAGCTTGAAAATTCCCTGCGGCGCATTGCGAAGGAAGGCGCGGGCGTGCTGGTCTATCTGCACCAGAGCGGCTGGAGCACGCGGGATCACATCGCCGAAGCGCAAGGCAAACGGCCCCCGCACGAAACTGGCATCGGCGCGCAGATCCTCTGCGATCTGGGCCTCCGCACCATCCGCCTGCTAACGAACCACCCGCGCCGGGTTTCGGGCCTCGAAGCCTACGGGCTGAAAATCGTCTCACAGGAACCGGTGTAGGACACGGGCCTGCACGGGTTGATTCCGGCCTGCGTCAATGCTACAGATTACGGGAAGAGGAGGCGCGTCATGAACCGTCGCCCCTGCCGATTTTTCCTCCGGATGCTTCTTTTCGGCGCATCCGCGTTTGCCGCGTTCCTGCCCGGCTTTGCCGCGGCGCTCACAGCATCCGGCACGGTCACCTTATCTGGTTTCAATTTTTCCAACGGCACGATTCCGGTCCCGCAGTGGAGTAACGGCGCCGTCATTGCCATCGAGGGGCAGACGACGCTCGCCCCCACGCTTCATATATTCGACGCGCACGGCAACTATCTGCGCACCGTGCCCTTTACCCTCGATGGCGCGACGTGGCTCCTTGTGCGCGGCTACTCGTCCGGGCCGGACGGAACCATCGCGTTGTGCGGCGAAGCCAAGGACGCGCAAGCTCAGGTGGAGCATTTCGTCGCCATCCTCCCGCCGGACCAGTTGACCCGGCCGAAGATCGTCCGCACCTACCCCTATTCGCCCGCTGCCGTCGCCATCGCGCCGGACGGAACCATCTGGACCATGGGCATCGAATACGAGCCGGTCCCGGGCAAGATGCTCGGCCGCGTCATCCGGCCGCAAGCGAAGGTGATCCGGCACTTCGACCACGAGGGAAATCAGATCGGCGGCTTCATCCCGCAGTCCAGCGCGGCGCCGCTCGATCTGCCCAGACCGGCGCTCAACGGCGGATCTACGAACCTGGCGGCTTCGGGCGACCGCGTCGGATGGTACCAGGGCTGGGGCAAGTCGTACTTTGAGATCGCCGCGGACGGTACCGTCCGGTCATATCCGGCGCTTGCCCGTGGCTCTGGCGAGGACATTATAGGGCTGGCGCTCACCACCAGCGGGCATGTCTTCATCTCTAAGCTCGGGAGCGGCCGTGTGCAGTCATACGAGCTCGACCGTACACACGGGACCTGGCAGCCGGTGCAGTGCGCGGCGCCGGGAGCGACGCCCCTCGGGCCAGTTCTAGGAGCTGCGGGAAACGCGGTCGCCGTCGACGGCGCAGGCCAGACGGTCCAATTCTTCTCCGTGAACTGATCACATCGGAAGGCCGCTTACGGCGCCGCGCGAGGGCCGCCGCGTTTTCTTCCACTCAGTGCGAATGCCGCACCCAGTTTGACGAGGACGAGACCTGTACCCCGGCGCGACTGTCCCAATCTGGGAGGCGGGAGCGAGTTACGGCGCGGGGCGAAGCAGGCCCACTCCGATGCGGCCGTGGATGCGCTCGTCCGGGCGGGCGACGTCACCCCCGCCGAACCAGACGCGGACGCCGGCGGACGCTGGTTCGACGGTTGGGTCGCAGACCACCATCGAGTCCCAGGGTTGGGCGCCGGAGATGACGAGAGGGAGTTTGGTCCAGTGGACGCCGTCGCGGCTGCGGGCCAGCCCGATGCGGCGATGCTCGGCGCGGTCGCGGCCGGTGTAGAGCATCCAGTAGTAGCCGTGCGAAGCCCACACCGCCGGCTCGCCGAGGCCGTTTTCGTCGAACTCGCCAAAGCCGCCAGGCTCGAGGACGGGGTTCGACCGGAGCTTGGTCCAGGCGACCCCGTCGGAGGACTCCGCTACGCCCAGGCGCTGCCGCCGCGCGCGGTCAAGCCCCGTGTAGAAGAGATAGAATCGGCCGCCGGCAAGGATCACATAA
>JAJYKC010000359.1 GCA_021788955.1 Acidobacteriota bacterium | reverse complement strand
AGCGCGTTCCCCGCCGCCGGACGCTCCGCCATCTTCGACGCCGCCCACGTGCTCGCCTCCATCGAACGCGCCGCGAAACGTCTCGAGCGCCCGCGCCACACAGCCTTCGACCCGCCGCGCGCCACCGTCAACGTGGGCCTCATCCGCGGGGGCACGGCGAAAAACATCATCCCCGGCGAATGCCGCATCACGGTGGAATGGCGCCCCGTTCCCGGCGAACCGCCGGACCGCGCCCTGCGTCTCATCGAAGAAGAATTGCACCGCCTGCGTCGCCGCGTCCCCGCACTCGATTCCGAAATCCATCCGCTCCGCCTGGATCCGCCCTTCGAACCAAGCCAGCAAACCGAACTGCGCGACCTGCTCCACCGCCTCAGCGGCCACGCGCCATCGACGGTCTCCTTCGGTACCGAAGCCGCGCACTTACGCCCGAGCGGCGGGGAAGCGGTCGTCTTCGGCCCCGGCGACATGACCACAGCCCACCGCACCGGCGAATACGTACCCGTGGCGCAACTCCGCGCCTGCGTCCGCCATCTCCAGGCGGCGGTGGTTCACTTCTGCAAAGGTTAGTGCCCGTTGAGCCGCGCGGCCAACTCAGCGGCGATGCGCTTCGACAACAAATTGATGCGTTCCTCGGCCACGCCGTCCAGCGTCGGGACCGGCGACGGCTTTCCGTTGGGCGCCGTGGCGCCGTTCAGCGACTTCTCGTGCCGTGGATCGGGCAGGTTGAGTTTCTTCTTCAAACGCACCAAATCGCCCAGCTTCGCGTCCGGAATGTGGGTCAAGGGCCGTCCAAGCTGCGCCGCCAGCATGATGGTCCGGCAGTAGGTGTCGAGCACCTCCGCCTGCCACTCGGCGTGGGTCACCGTGTCCGCCCAGCAGACGATACCGTGATTGGCCAGCAGAATCGTGTTGTGGTCGGCCACGTAGGGAATCACCGTATCGGCGAAAGCCTGGGTGCCCGGCGTGTCATACGGGGACACCGGCGCCACGCCGACGAACACTTCATATTCGGGTAAAACGCCCTGCGGCGGCACAGTCCCGGTAATGGAAAACGCGGTCGCGTGCGGAGGATGGCAGTGGACCACGGCGCGCGCGTCGCGATTGTGTTTGTAAATCGTCAGGTGGAGAAGAATCTCGCTGGTGTGCGGCACCGCGCCGCAGACCCTCTGGTTGTTCAGGTCGACGAGCGAGATATCTTCCACACGGAGATCGTATTTGCTGCGCAGCGTTGGCGTGCAGAGGACCAGGTCGTCGGTGAGCCGGCAGGATATATTGCCCCCATTGCCGTCGACGAACTCGCGCAGCCACAGCTTCTTTCCCACCGCGAGAATCTCTTCCTTCAAGGCCCGGGCGGGGGGGGAATGGAAGAGCCGCTCCGGCGGAGCCGACGGCAGCGCGCGCAGCCGTTCAATCTCCTCCCGGTAGCGCGAGACAATCTCGCGGACAATTGCATCGACATCGACGGAGGCAGAACTACCCATGATCTGAGGATAACCGGTTCAACGCCGGAGCGTGCGATCGTTTAGGCGCCCGGCCGCCCCATCGTGCCCGCCGTAGTATCGTGGAGTCTGAACCCATGCCTGTACGTGTCAATGGCGAAGTGTTGGACGACGCTTTGGTGGAAGAAGAAGCGCGCCGGCTTCGCCCTCATCTTGCCGCCGCCATGGGCGATGCCGCTCTCGGCGAACTCGAGCAACGCCTCCGCGACTGGTCACGCGAAAACGTGATCGAGCGCGCGCTGCTCCGCCAGGCCGCCCTCGCCGATCCCGAACCGGTCCCGCCCCATGATATCGAAGCGGCGCTCGTCGGACAGACCAACGCGCTACCCGGGGAAGCCGGCTGCCGGACGGCAGTCCTCACGCCCGAAGCGGAACTGAACTTTCGCGTCGACCGCCTCGTCGCCCGCCACGCCGGACGCATCGGCGAAATCCGGCACAAGGACATCGTCGCCTACTACCGCGCCCACCGCGAAGAATTCGAAATCCCGGAACTCGTCCGCGCCGCGCACATCGTAAAACACACGCCCGAGGACAGCGACCCCGCGCCCGCCCTCGAAGCCCTCCGCGCGGTAGAGGCCGAGCTCCAAGCCGGCGCTCCATTCGAAGAACTCGCCCGGCAACATTCCGACTGCCCCGACGGAGACGGCGACCTGGGCTGGTTCCCGCGCGGCCAGATGGTGGACGAGTTCGACGAAGTGGTCTTCAACCTGCCCGCCGGCCAGCTCAGCCCGATCTTCCGCACTACCTTCGGATTCCACATCGCGCGTGTGATCGGCCGGAAACCGGCCCATCCGGCCGCGCTAGAAGAAGTCGAAGCCGGCATCCGTGAACGCCTCGCCGAAGAGAAGCGCAAACGCGCCCTGGACCGCTTTCTGGACCACCTGCGCGCCCGCGCCGTCATCGAGACGCTCGCATGAGGTCGAACTTCCCCATCCACCACGAACCCGGCACACCGCATCCCTGCTGCGCTCCCACCAAACAACGAGCCGCCCTGCTGACCCTCTCCCGCGAAAATTCTAGCGAGATGCCGCGCATCCGCTCCGGTTCGGCCGAAGGGATGATCCGGCTCGACGGCGGGCCGTTCCTCATGGGCACGGACAGCGACGAAGGCTTCCCCGCCGACGGCGAAGGGCCCGTGCGCGAGGTCACCCTCGATCCGTTCTTTATCGACTTGCGTCCCGTCACCGCCGGCCAATTCCGCGAGTTCACCCGCGCCTCCGGCTACCTCACCGAAGCCGAGCGCTTCGGCTGGTCGTTCGTCTTCAAAGGCCACATCCCGGCGGACCGGTATAGCGAATTGGTTGAGGATACGGTGCCCGCCGCTCCGTGGTGGTGCAAGGTGAGCGGCGCCTCCTGGCAGCGCCCCGAGGGCCCGGACTCCTCCGTCGCCTCCCGCGAATCCTATCCCGTCACGCAGGTTTCCTGGAACGACGCGGCGGCCTACGCGGCCTGGGCCGGCAAACGGCTTCCGACCGAGGCGGAGTGGGAATACTCGTCGCGCGGCGGCCTGGAGCAGAAGCGGTTTCCCTGGGGCGACGAGTTAACTCCCGAAGGGCGCCACCTGTGCAACGTCTGGCAGGGCGAGTTCCCCGACATCGATCTCGCCGAGGACGGCTACGCCGGTCCGTGCCCGGTGGACGCATTTCCGCCAAACGGCTACGGTCTCTACACAATCACGGGGAATGTTTGGGAGTGGTGCCGGGACTGGTTTCACCCCACCTTCCATCTGTTCGCTACCCGTCACAACCCGGTGGGTCCTCCGGACGGGTCGGCGAAGATCATGAAGGGTGGCTCCTACCTCTGCCACGCCTCTTACTGCAACCGGTATCGCGTCGCCGCCCGCACCGCGAACACGCCGGACAGCGCGACGACGAACATCGGCTTCCGCTGCGTGCGGGACGTTTAGTCCACCGCTACTTCTTGAACAAATTGTCGAACGCGGCGCGCGCGTCGTTCGGCGACTTCGGAGCGGGCGCGGCGGCGCGTGGGTTCACCACGCCCTGCTGGGCCACCGGGGCGGCGTCGCGAGCCACGGTCACCCGGGGGCTGAACAACGCACAGTCATTGGCTTGGTCCTTCCCCGCAATGCGCGCCGGAATCGGTTTCAGACACTGGAACCGCGTCGACGGCTCGAAATGCGCACACTGCTTGCAGCAGTGCAGCGCGGTTCCACACTTCGGGCAGGTCGCCGGAAAGTCGGAACCCGTGGGCAGCGCCGTCGAGCAGTTAAAGCAGCGCGCCGCCACCACCGTTTGCACCAGACGCGGCAGCCGCGGCCCCGTTATGTCGATCGGGGGTTTCGGACCCGAAGGCCGTGGCCGGTCCTCCCGGCGGTCGCCACTGGAACTGCGGCCCGAGTCCATGTATCCGCGTTGGCGGTACTTACGGTCATCGTCCATTGAGGTTTACTCCAGAGCGGCGCTCGCCGCTCCCGTTTCTTTCCCGCCCGCGCACGGGGCGGTACACCGTTCGCGTTCGGTCCACCGAGTCTCCTCCGGCAACACGAGACGGGAGATTCCCTTCGCCGCTTTCGATCCCATCCGCTAAAACAAACCCATTACGGGCCATCGCTGCGGATTTATTCGTTGAAGAGGATCAGGGGGTCGCCACAGGAACCACAACAAGGAGGGTTTGAAGTTCCTGCCTTACGGCTCACCCCATATTTACCACGGATCGCTCCGCGAATCCAGTAAATTATTCGCCCCCCCATTTCAACGGGCAGTGACACGGCCGCGTCAACGGGTCGTCATAGTGATTGGGACTGATCCGCAACGAGTAACCCAGCCTCCCGCTTCGCCTCGGAATATAAATGTCGGAGTAAGTATAGGTCTGCCCCTGCTGCCCGCTCGGCCGCAGCAGCA
>JAJYKC010000358.1 GCA_021788955.1 Acidobacteriota bacterium | reverse complement strand
TCCTGTTCACCGGCGACAACGCCAATAACTTAATCGCATTCGACCCCGCCAACGGCAACATCCTGTGGCACGCGCGCCTCACTAACCACGTCACTAACGGCCCCGAAACTTACTTACTCGACGGCAAACAATACTTAGTCGTCGGCGCCGGCGACTCCCTCTACGCCTTCACCATCGACGAGTAGCCGAATAGCTATCCCATACGCTCCGCGCTAAAATCGGAGCGTATGGACCGGCGTAGCTTCCTCACCTCCAGCTTGATCTCCAGGGGCGCGCTCCCCTTTCTGTGTGCCGGCGCCCTACAACAAGCACATCAACCTCTCCATCATCGGCTTCGGCGGCATCGTCGTCATGGGCATGGAACAGGACGAAGCCAACCGCACCGTCGCCGATGCGATCGAACGCGGCATCAACTACTTCGACGTCGCCCCCTCATACGGCGACGGAGAAGCCGAACAGAAACTCGGCGCGGCCCTCGTCCCTCACCGCAAAAACGTCTTCCTCGCCTGCAAGTGCGAACGCCGCGACGCCGCCGGCTCCCGCGAACAACTCGAATCCTCCTTGAAGCGCCTCCAAACCGATCACTTCGATCTCTATCAGTTCCACGCCGTCTCCAGCATGGAAGACGTCAAGGACATCCTCGCCTCCAACGGCGCCCTCGAAACGTTCGTCAAGGCCAGGAAAGAAGGGAAAGTCCGTCACCTCGGCTTCTCGGCCCACAACGCCGAAGCCGCCATCGCCCTCATGGACGCCTTCCGCTTCGACTCCATCCTCTTCCCCGTCAACTACGTCAACTACGCGCAAGGCAACTTCGGCCCGCAGATCCTCGCTAAGGCCAAGGAAAAAGGCGTCGCCCGCCTCGCCCTCAAAGCCATGGCCCACACCACCTGGAAACAAGGCGAAGCCCAAACTTATCCCAAGTGCTGGTACCACCCCATCGACGACCCCGAGCTCGCCCACAAAGCCCTGCGCTTCACGCTGTCCGAAGACATCACCGCCGCCATCCCTCCCGGCGACGTCCGCCTCTACCGCATAGCCCTCGAAGCCGCGCCGGACTTGAAACCCCTCACCGCCGCCGAACGCCGCGAACTCTTAGCCAGCGCACACGGCCTCGAACCCATCTTCCGCGCCTGATCGCGTGACCATCCAAATCTTCGGCATCGGCAAATCGCAGGCCACCCGCGCCGCCCAGCGCTTCTTCAAGGAGCGGCGCGTGGCCGTTCAAATGGTGGATCTGGCGCAGAAACCCATGGCCCTGGCTGAAATCCGCCGCTTCATCACCCGCTTCGGCCTCGCCTCCCTGCTCGACACCGAATCGAAAGCCTACGTCGATGCCGGCCTCAAGTACATGAAGCTTTCCGAAGCAGACCTCCTCGCCCGCATCGAGAAAGACCCGAAGTTACTCCGCCTGCCGCTCGTCCGCTCGACCAAGTTACTCAGTATCGGCCAGGCCGAAGACGTCTGGCAGGCTATGTTATCAGACTAAGTCACGGCGACGAGTCCACATACACATAAGTCCCATCGCTCGCCTTCGTCCCCGAAACCAGCGTAAATGGCAGCTTGTCTCCGCCCGCCGGGTTCGCAACAACCTCGAAATTAATCTGCGTCACCCCATTCACCATCCCCGGCGCCGACCCCATGTAACTCACCTGCGCGGTCTCTATGCTCGACGTATTGAAACTCCACACCACCGAGCAGCAGAACCACATATTCGCCGACGTCGCCATCTGCCCGTCCGCGCCGATCTGCGCCGCGCTCCCCGTCCCGGTCGCCCACATCGCCACAATGCTGCCCACCGGCGCCGGATGCGCCGGCGAATTCACCGTTCCGTCCTGGTTGATCGCCGCCGCACTCCCGTCCGCATTCCGGAACACCTGCGGCGCCGTCGCGTCCGCATACGCCCGGAACTCCGGCGCCGCCGCCCCGGTCATCGTCACATCCACTCCCGCGACACCGCTCTGCAAGATCCCCGCCGGAACCACCGCATTGATCTGCCCCGGCGACACGTACAGCAGCGGCGCGGCGATCCCGCCGATCGTCACCGTCACACCCGCCAGCGTCTTCGGCAGGAAACCAGCCGAATCGAACGACGCCCCCACCGGCCCGCTCACCGCGAGGTGCGCCCCGTAAATCGAAATCAACTCGCCCGCCGAAATCCGTCCGTCCAAAGCCCCGCCGGCCGCATTTGTAATTCCGAACAAGTGCGGCGTCGATCCGTTCACATCCGCCCAAGTCGAAATAATCCCCGTCGTGCCTGCCAGGTGCAGCACGCCCGCCCCATCGAATGCGATCGCCTCGGCCAGCGAATTCGCCGCAAACCTCCCGCCATAACTAAGCGCCGTCGCGTTGGCATTTAGTTCCACCAGGAACTCGCCGCCGCCCCCGCCCAGAAAACTCGTCGACCCCGTCGTCCCTGTCACCCAGGCGTTCCCCGCGCCATCGAGCGCAATCGCCTTGCCCCGGTCGTCCCCCGTCCCGCCGAGAAACGTCGCCCACACCATCGCCGTCCCCTGCGGATTCAACTTCGCCGCGAACGCATCCGGCGGCGGCGCGGGATACGGATTGATCTGCGACGCCGGAATCGAATACGTCGGTTGCACCACGCCCGCCGTCGCCGGAAACGCCGGGTCCGAAGTCCAACCCGTGATGTACGCGTTCCCTCCCGCGTCCGCCGCGATCCCCGCCGCCCAATTCCCCGGATTCGACGAAGGCGCCGCCCCGCCGGGAATGTAGTTCGCCGAGCCCAGCATCGTCAAGTACACCAGCCCCGTTCCCGCCGCGTTCACCTTCATCACAAACGCGCCGATCCCTTCCGTCCGCAGCGCGCCCGCCGTCGTCGGAAGCCCCGATCCGTTCGCGTTCCCCGCTACATACGCGTTCCCCGCCACATCCACCACAATCGCCGCGCCCTGCGCCGTCAGCGGACTTAGGAAACACGAACTCCCCGCCCCGCACTCGTGCATCGTCGCCGTCACGCCGCCCGCATAAATAATCCGGTCGCCCGCCGCGGAAATCTTCGCGAAAAACGCCGCCGCCACCGTCCCCAGCGACGGAGTCACTCCGCCCGCCGGCAGCCCCGCGGTATGCGGATAATCCGGAGCATTGGTCCAGCCCGTCACATACACATCGCCATTTGCATCCGTCGTGACGGCATTTAATCCGCTCGCCCCTTGCGTCCCACCCAGGTAAGTCGAGAACAAAATCTGCCCGTCCGGACTTAGCTTCGTAAGAAATCCCGTGCTCCCCTGCCCCGCGCTCTGCTGCAGCGGATGATACAAAGGAAAGTCCGGCGAACTCGTCATCCCAGCCACCCAGATGTTTCCCGCGCCATCCACCGCAATCCCGTTCCCTACGTCGTTATTCTTGCCCGTAAGTGACGTGAACATTACAATGCTCCCGGTAATATCCAGCTTCACGACGAAAATATCCGTCGCTCCGCTCGTAGACACGCCAGGATAGGAAACAAAAAATGGAATCGTCCGCGTTCCGTTGACGTACGTGTTGCCTGCCGCGTCGGCGGTCATCCCGTTCACCGCGTACACATACTGGTCGCCAATATACGTGGTGAAATCCCCGCCAAACGCGGCCGCGCCCAGCAGCAAGCCCACCGCCGTCCCTCTCCACAACATAAGGCACTCACCTCAATCCGGCCGCGGGCACCTTGAGTCTATCACCAGCCGTGATACGATGCGAGAATTGAGTGAGCATTACCCCCTTCCGCAGTCGGAAATAACTGTACTTTTGGCCCGCTGGCGCTCCGGCGATTCTTCCGCGCTCGACGAACTGACGCCGCTCGTTTACGACAACCTCCGCCGCCTCGCGTCTCATTATCTTGCGTCGGAGAAATCCGGCCACACCCTCTCTCCCACCGCCGTGGTCCACGAAGCCTATCTCCGCCTCCTCGGCGCCAGCACTTCTTACAACGACCGCGCCCACTTCCTCGCCATGGCCGCCCGCCAGATGCGCCGCGTCCTCGTCGATCACGCCCGCCAGCGCGGACGCGGCAAGCGCGGCGGCGACTGGCAGCGCATCACCCTCACCACCAGCATCCCCGAGCCCGAACCCCAACTCGCCGACATCCTCTCCGTCCAGCAGGCGCTCGAACGCCTCGAAGCCTTCGACCCGCGCAAAGTCGAAATCGTCGACCTCCTCGTCTTCGGCGGCCTCACCGTCGACGAAACCGCCGCGTCGCTCCAAATCTCGCCCGCCACCGTAGACCGCGAATGGCGCATGGCCCGTGCCTGGCTCCGGCACGAACTAAGAAACACGGACGGAGCCTGACCACCATGGACGACGCCCGCTGGCGCCGCATCCAGGAGCTGTTCCACCGCGCCGCATCGCTCGATGACGCCGCCCGCGCCGATT
>JAJYKC010000357.1 GCA_021788955.1 Acidobacteriota bacterium | reverse complement strand
CGGCGCTTTGTAAGTGGAAGGTGCGGCGTTCGGGTTCCCAGCCAGTCAGCGAAACGGAGGCGGCGGGAGCGTCGAAGCCGTAGCCGGGCTGCGCGTCGAGATACTCGAAGACTTTGTAGTATTCCTGCGCCGGAGGAACCAGGCGGAAGCGGGCGTCGTGCGCGAGCGAGGCGTAAAGCGGCGCGCCTTCGTAGGTGATGAAGTAGCGGACGCCGAGGATTTTGAGAACATCCTCCCGCGAGGGCGGAATCGGGATGAGCCACGGCGGAGCGAATACGCCGCGGGCGGCGGCCCACTTTTGATAAGCGCGAGTGAGTGAGGGGTCGTCGCCTTGCGGGGTGGTCAGGTCGGCGTGGCGCATCTCGCCGGCGAGCGGGGCGTCGCGGTCGAGCACGACGCGGTAAGAGGGGTTGGCCCGCATGGCGCGGTACGCGTCTGCGTCGATGTAGGGGATGCCGCCGTCCTCCCAGCGTTTTTCGACAGGGTGGTAGGCGTTGACGCGGAGGCTGGTGCCGAACGCTTTATAATCGGCGCCGGCGGCGAGGATAAGGATGGCGGCGAGGGCGACGCGGTGGGGGCCGCGGAGCGCCCGGAGAGCGAACATCGCGGCGGCGAAGAGGGCGAGCATCACGGCTGGATCGAGGACGGAGCGGGGGCCGAAGGCGAAGCCGGGGCTCGAGGGACGCCAGAGGCGGAGGAGATGAACGGCCCACACGGCGAGTGCGGCGGCGGGCACGGCGGCGAAGAGAATGGTGTGCCGGGCAGGCGAGGCGGGGCGGCGGAGGAAAGCGTCGAGCCCGTGCGCGGCCAGCGGCGCGACAGCCGCGGTTATGCCGGCGAGGAAGTACCAGGAACGGAAAAGCTGGGCGAGTAAGTCCCAACGCGTAATTACATCAAGAACAAGATTGAACGGGTTGGTTACGAAGATCAGCGCAGTAGTAAGAACCAGTAAGTAGGGCAGAAGCGGACGGAACTTACGAGTGTAGACCAGGCTGATCAGGCCGAAGAAGGCCGGGGCGCCGAGATATAAGTACTCTTTGCCGAAGTTAGTCATCGGATCGGCGCGGAGGCTGAAGTTGAAGAAGTTCGGAACGAAGTAAGAGAGGTAAAAAGCCGGGTCGCGGATGCCGGCTCCGTAGGCGTTCATGGGGAAGCGGAGCCGGGCGGCCTCGGCGAGCGGCAGAAGTTGGGCCATGACGAGCAGCGTGGAAAACGCGAGCGCGCCGAGGGCGCCAAGCGAAGTTCGAAGCGGCGCGAGCGTTCCGGCGGCGTAGGCGACTGAAAGCGCGCAGAAGACGACCCAGAACGGCGGGTAGCCGGCGAGGAAGACGAGCGCGCTCGAAGCGGCCAGGCCGGCGAGAGGGCGCAGACGGCGGGATGCGGCGGCCGAGTCGACCGAGATAAACGCAAGCGGGAGCCAGGCATAGCCGCAGACAAGGCCGAAGTGCTGGAGTTGCAGCAGCATATAGCCGCTGAAGGCGAATATCCCGGCGCCGAACAGGGCTGCGAGCGGGTGCAGGCGTTTGCGCTCGAGCCAGGCGTAGCAGAGCACGAAGCCGAGCCAGACGTGGAGGAAGATGAGGTCTTCGAGGCTCTGATAGGAAAGCACCTGGCGGTGGCGGTTCATCCAGAAAAGCACCCAATTTGGCGGGTAGAACAGCGCCGCCTGGACATTTGCGATGAACGGACCGCCGCAGTAGATGGTCGGGTCCCAAAACGGAAGGCGGCCGTGGCGGAGCGCCTGGAACTCGAAGTCTTCGATCGGGTAGTGGTAGCCGGGCAGATCGTAAGGGATAGCCACGCGAGGATGTGGCGGAAGGTATTCGACAAAAAATAAGCGGACGAATAGGAGAGAAAGAACCGCGGTGAGGAGGATCCGGGCGCGAATACTGGCGATCCTATCACACGTGGATTCGATGAGAGTATTCCCCTCCGTCGGACACGTCTAGTACGTGCGATTCCGAGGATTGGGCGGCCTGGCGGCTGTGTGGTTCTGCGCCGCGGGCGGGATGGCGCAGACGGCGCTGCGGATTTCGGTGGTCGAAGGGGACGGCGCGGTTTACGAAGCCGGATCGAGGGCGACGCGCGGTATCACGGTCCTGGTAGCCGATGGCGCCGGCAGTCCGGTCCAAGGCGCGGCGGTGACTTTCACGCTTCCTCGAGACGGAGCGGGTGGAACATTTGCCGACGGCATGAAGACGCTGGTGCTGACGACGCAGGCCGACGGCAAGGCGGCGGCGTGGGGAATGCAGTGGAATCACACGGCGGGCGAGTTCGAGGTTCGCGTGACGGCGGCGAAGGATGGGGCGAGGGCGGGTCTGGTTTGCCAGCAGTATTTGAAGGAGAAAACCGCGCCCCAGGCGGGTGGTTCCGGCACGTTCCAGAGGGACCATCACTACAAGAAGTGGCTGCTGACGGGCCTGGTGGTGGGCGGGGCGGTGGTGGGCGGCATGGCGTTCGCCAAGGGCCACACGTCGCAGAGTAACGGCGTCGCGCCGCTGCCTCCGGCTTCGATCGGGATGCCGACGATTACGGTGGGGCACCCATGAGGAGACGAATTTTCGAGGCGGTGGTGTGGATGAGTTGTGCGGCCGCGTGGGCGCAGACAGGACTGGTGGCGCCGCGCGCGGGGTTTGTGCTTGACGCGCAGGGCGACGTGAGGCCGGCGATGGGGATCGCGGGGAACTTCTGGCTGGGTGCGGGCGTGGCCTCGGGCACCGCGGCTTCGTTTGGCGCGCTGGGCGGGTTCGTGCAGGATGCGGGCGGCGTTTCGGTGCTCGATGCGAACGGACGTGTGGTGAAGCGGATTGCGGCGCGCGGTGCGATGGCGTTCGGGTTTGCGCCGAACGGGGCTCCGGCGCTTGTGTATTTCGCCGCGGCGCACGAGATCGGGCGGGTTGCGGCGCCGAGGATGGTGCGGGTGCGCGTGGAAGCGGATCTGGCTGCTTTGGCAGAGGCGGATGCGGCGAACGCGTGGGCGGTGGAGCGCGGGGATGGCGACTTGTCGCGGGTGAAGATCGCGCTGGCGACCGGCGCGGCGATTTCACGCGAAGCGCTGGTGGGAGTCGCGGAGCCGGCGATGATCCTGTCCGACGGCACGGTAGTTTTCGAGCGCGAGCGGAACTTAGTGCTGCGGGATACGAGCGGGGCGGAGCGGCAGATTCCGGTGACGTTCGACGCGGCGAGTTTCACGTCGGTGGGCGACGGTTGGATTGCGGCGGCGGGCAAGGACGGGGCGCAGTTCGCGATCCGCACGGCGGTTGGCCGCGAAGGCGCCTGGCAAATTCCGGAGGAGGCACGATGAAGGCGCTCGTGCTGGCCGCGCTGGTGAGTTTTCCGGCGCTGGCGCAACTGCAGGTTTCGGTGGTGAACCAGGGCGTAGCGACGCCGGTGAACGGGACGATCGCGATCGGGACGGTGGCGCAAAACGATCCGGTGCAAGTGGGGCTGCAATTTGCGAACACGGGGCAGACGGGGATCTACATCACTCTTTATGTGGCGTCCTGGACCACTCCGTTGGCGATGCAGTTGGGGTATGAAGGGCCGGGATGTGTGGCGCCGGGGCAGTTTGCCAGCGTGAACCTGCCCGCGCCTACGTCGGCGGCGGGTACGCTGGCTGGAACATTCGCGATCACTTATGTTGTGGGCTGCCCGAGCGGTCCGATTGGACCGGCGGGGCCTCCAGGAACGCCTGTGACGGTGAATGTCGCTCTGAGCGGGGTTGTGGCGGCGGCGGGTGGCAGCGGGAATCCGGTGACCGTAAGTTGGATGGGGACGATGTTAGCCGAAGGCGCGGCGATTGTTTTTCCCCGGGTGATGCTTGGCGAGAGCGAGACGCAGACGATTGTAGTGGCGAACCCTGGAACCACCGCGGCGAACGTGCCGGTGTCGGTGAGCGGAACGGGATTTGGGCTTGGTTCGGGCGTGGGCGCGCAGTTGAGCGTCGGCGCCGGGGCGAGCGTGAGCTTTGCGGTGACTTACACTCCGGCGGCGGCGAACGTCGAAACCGGCACACTCAGCGTGGCGGGGCGGTCGTTCGAGCTGACGGGGAACGCCTACTTGCCGCCGTTTCCGGCGCCGGTGATGAGCTTTGCGCAGGCGACGGCGGCGAGCCAGCAGCAGAACACGCTCAACATCGACATCGGGCAGAGCTACCTGGTGAGCGAGACGCTGCAGCTTGCGATGACGTTCACGCCGTCGACGCCGGACAAAGGCGACGATCTGGCGATCCAGTTCTTCAGCGGCAATCCGCGGCAGGCGGCGGTGACGTTCGCCTCGGGCGCGACGCATGCGCAGGCGGCATTTCAGACGGGGACGACGGCGGGAACCATCACGTTTACGCTGACACTGCCGGACGGGACGACGG
>JAJYKC010000356.1 GCA_021788955.1 Acidobacteriota bacterium | reverse complement strand
AACAGGCGGGTGTAAGCCGGGAACACGTAGTAGCTGTAACTCGGCGTGTTCTTCCCATCTTCCGATAATATCCCGTAATCGCCCTTCCCCGGTGGGTACGAGTTGTGCAGCGCCCAGAAGCAGGAAATTTTCTCGCCGAGTTCTGCCATGGTTCCGAGAAGATCTCCGGTCCATAGCGCGTTCGCGATGGAGAGCGCGGTGCTGCGGGCGCGGAAGATGGCTACGCCGGGGTTGGCGCACGCGATGACGCAGGTGTTTGCGCGCGAGGCGATGGAGACGGCGGAGAGCGCGGCGCGGACGGTGCTGGCGGCGTGTTCGGAGGGTGACGCGCTGCGGATGAACCTGTCGATTCTGAAGCGGTTCGGCAAGTGCGAAGCGGTGAATTCGATCGGCCTGCGGCGGGAGATCGCTTCAGCGCTGCTCGAGGCGGGGAAGTATCGGGTTTGAAAGAGCCGCGGCGCCGAGGCTCCTTCGACGCCGGTGTTTCGGAGCGGGAAGTAAAGACACTGTCATTACGACCTGCTATGCTGTGCGTCAGGAGACGATATGCGTGCTGTGAAGCGGGAACCCGGCCGGCGCGAGGCGCTCAACCTTCGCATTCGCCCCGAAGTTCGTGAGTTGATTGACCGCGCCGCGGACCTGGCGGGCAAGAACCGAACCGAGTTTGTTCTCGAAGCGGCGCGGCGCGCGGCCGAGGATACGCTGCTCGATCGCACCGTGTTTACGGTGAGTCCGAAGGCCTATCGCCAGTTCCTGGCGCGCCTGGATGCTCCGCCAAAGCCACGGACGCGGCTACGGAAGAGCATGCAGACTCCGGCGCCGTGGGAGTGAGCGTGCCGCTCTCGGCCCCCGAGCCGCTCAGGGAAGATCATCAGACCGACAGCTTCGACTCCGGTGAACCGGTACTGGACGACTGGCTCCGCCGGCGTGCCCGGATCAATCAAGCGAGCGGCGCATCCCGGACCTATGTGGTCTGCGAAGGGCGGCGGGTTGTCGCCTACTACGCTCTTGCCTCGGGCGCCATCGCACACGGGGTGGCTCCAGGGAGGGTCCGGAGGAACACGCCCGATCCGATTCCGGTTGTCGTGCTGGCCCGGTTGGCGGTTGACAGGGACTACCAGGGACGAGGAATGGGGCGCGCGCTGTTTCGCGATGCGGCCCGGCGCGTTCTGCAGGCGGCCGACACGATTGGGATTCGTGCCATCGTGGTCCATGCCATTTCGGACGAGGCGCGAGAGTTCTACCTTGCGCTCGGCTTCGAGCCGTCTCCAGCGGAGGCAATGACGCTGGTGGTGACACTGCGGGATGTTCAGGCCGCGCTCGAATCCCGGTGAGGGCTGCTGCGCGGGCGAATCGCCGTCTGCGCTCATCGATGGTGTTTGACAGACTATTAAGGGCACGCATCATGTCTGCTCCAGTGTCCAAACGCAACGTTTCCTGCACGCGCTGGCGGAGGGCCGTGGGCAACGAGGAATGGGTAGTGTCATGACGCAAAATCCTGTTTGCAGGATCATTCTCGTGGTGGGGCTGCCGGGGTCGGGCAAGACGAGTTACTTGCGCGGGCTGGGGGTGAACGCGATTTCCTCGGACGAGGTCCGGCGGATGCTGGCCGACGATGCGACGGACCAGACGCTGAACGGGCGCGTGTTTCAGACGGTGCGGTTTTTGCTGGCGCAGCGGCTGCGGGTGAGGCGGCCGGAGACGTATATTGATGCGACTAACCTGACGCGGTGGGAGCGGGAGCCGTATGTGCGGATGGCGCGGGCGTGCGGGGCCGTGGTGGAAGTTCTGTACTTCGACGTGCCTCTGGAAACGTGCCTGGAGCGGAACAAGGGGCGCGAGCGGATGGTGCCGGACGAGGCGATCCGTACGATGGCGGGGAAACTGGAGCCACCGTCGCTCGAAGAAGGTTTCGCGCGGATCACGGTGTTCAAGGGCTAGCGGCGGCGCTGGCGGAACTCGACCCAGGAGAGGACGGCGAAGCCGGCCGCGATGGCGGCGCGGAGGGCGACGCGCCAGTGGAGATCCCCAAGCAGGCCGGAGCGGACGGCGAGCAGGGCGAAGCCTAGGGCGATGGCGAGGTACCACCATCCGAGCAGACGATGTGAGAGTTGGCGCATGGGGAATCCTTATTTTCCGGGTATGGACGGCGCGGGGCAACTGACATAGAATGTCTATGTGACGATGGGACGGAGCGAACGCGAGGAGATTCCGCGCGGGACGCTGGACATGCTGATCCTGCGGACGCTGGGGCGCGGGCTGCCTCTGCATGGGTTTGAGATCGCGGAGGAGATCGGGAAGCGGTCCGGCGAAGTTCTGACGGTGGAGGAAGGGTCGCTGTATCCGGCGCTGCAAAGGCTGCTGATTGAAGGCTGGGTGAAGGCCGAGTGGGGGCGGACGGAGGAGAACCGGCGGGCGCGGTATTACCGGCTGACGCCGGCGGGGCGGAAACAGCTCGAGCGCGAGATGGAGCGGTATGGGCGGGTTTCGCGGGCGATCGCCGGGGTGCTTGAGGCGGAGGGAGCGTAGATGTTGGCCTGGTTCCGGAGGTTCGGCTTCTGGCTGCGGCGCGGGCGGTTGGCGCGGGAACTCGACGAGGAGATGCGGCTGCACGAAGAGGAGCGGGCGCGGCGGATCGCGAGCGAGGGCGCGACGGAGGACGAGGCGCGGCGGCAAGCGCGGCTGCGGTTCGGGAACCGGACGCGGGCGGCGGAGCGGAGCTTTGAGACGTGGGGATGGACGTGGGTGGACCGGCTTGCGCAGGACGTGCGGTACGCGCTGCGGGTGCTGCGGCGGAGTCCGGTGTTTACGGCGTCGGCGGTGTTGACGCTGGCGCTGGGGATCGGGGCGAACGCAGCGATTTTTTCGGTGATGTACGGGCTGCTGTGGCGGCCGCTGCCGGTGAAGGCGCCGGAGCGGCTGGTGGAATTTGGGCTACGGACGACGGAGTTTCAGTCCGCGCTGAACTACCCGGCGTTCGAGGCGATCCGGCGGAGCGCGCGCACCGCAGAGGGATGGTTCGTCTGGTATCTGGCGGACTTCACGACGGGATGGGGTGTCGACGCGCGGCCGGTCCGGGGCGCGGTGGCTAGCGGCGAGGTGTTTCGAACGCTCGGCCTGCGGGCCGAACTCGGCCGGCTGTTCGGTCCCGAGGACGACAAAGCCGGCGCACCACTGCTTTGCGTAATCAGCGATGCATTCTGGCGGAGCGACTTCGGTGGCGACCCGCGCGCGGTCGGACAGCAGATGACACTGGACGGGCAAAAGTTCACGGTGATCGGCGTTGCGCCGCAGGATTTTCTCGGCATGACGACTGGCGATGCGCCGCTGGTGATGATCCCCATTCACGCCGATGCCGCCATACACCCTGGACGCGAGACTCTTACGTCGAAACGCGTCTGGTATCTGTTGGTCTTCGGCAGGCTGAGGCCGGGCGTCAGTCAGGGACATGCGCGGGCGGAGGCACGAACAATCTCAGGCGGCGTGCTCGCGGACGCCGGTATGCTGCACATGGTCTGGATGGACGGGAAGGGACGCGAGACGAAATCGGCAACGCTCGACGCGCGGCCGGCCACAGCTGGCAGTTCGTGGCGGGGGCCTCGTTCTAGCGAGGGGCTGTTCGCGCTGATGGGGATTTCGGCGCTGGTGCTGCTGGCGGCGTGTCTGAACCTGGCGAACCTGATGCTATCGCGCGCGGCGGCGCGGGAGCGGGAGATGTCGTTGCGCGCGGCTCTGGGCGCGGGGCGGGTCCGGCCGGTGCGGCAGCTTTTCACTGAAAGCGTGCTGCTCACCGCGGCGGGAGCGGGGCTTGGGTTCTCGCTGGCGGCGTGGGCGAACCCCGCGCTGCTGCGATTTCTCGATTTCTCGGTGGATCTGGATCCGGACCTGCGCGTGGCCGGTGTGCTGGGGTTGCTTTGCGTGGCGACGTCGGTTTTGTTCGGCCTGGTTCCGGCGATTCGCGGCACGCAGGTTGAGCCGAACGATGCGTTAAAGTGCGGTCGGATCGGGATCGGGAGCGGAAGGCGGTGGAACCTGGCGAAGATGCTGGTTCCCGCGCAGGCGGCGCTGTCGGTGGTGCTGCTGGCAACGGCGCTGTTGTATGTGCGCACGCTCGAGAATCTGCGTTGGCAGAGGTTGGGATTTGATCGCGACCAGGTGCTGGTGGCAGAGATACACACCGGGAGATCCGGGATGAACGAGAAGCAGGAGGAGCAGTTTGCTGGCGAAGTTCTGGGGCGGGTGCGCGCGCTTCCGTTCGTTCAAGCAGCGAGTGAGACGGGACTCGTCCCGATCGGCGGGGGATGGCAATGGGACAAGCTGCCGGCGGAGCTTTGGCCGAGCCTGAACGAGGCCGAGCGGACTCGCTATATTCAT
>JAJYKC010000355.1 GCA_021788955.1 Acidobacteriota bacterium | reverse complement strand
GGGCCTCCATCGCCAACCGCACCGATATGGCCCGCTTCCTCATCTCAAAAGGCGCGGACCTCAACCACGCCGACCACAACGGTATGACCGCCCTCCTCTACGCCGCCTCCATCGACTTCGGTAACTCGGACATGATCGACTTACTCCTCAAATCCGGCGCCAACCCCAACGCCCGCACGCCCCAAGGCCTCACCGCCCTCGACCTCGCCCGCAAATACCACAACACCCACGTCACCGCCGCCCTGGCCAAACCCGGCCCACCCGTCGCCGCAATGGAACACTAACCGCAAGCGGCGTAAACTGGATGTGGAATGAGTCTCGACGACTACAAGGTCGTTTTATATCGCAACCAACCCGATGGCTGGGTGGCCGAAATCCCTGCCATCCCGGGCTGCTACGCCCTCATGCCGACGCGCGAACAGGCCCTCCTCGAACTCGAACGCGTATTCGACCTCCTCGCCGCCGAATACGCCGCCAAAGGGCTTCCCCTTCCAGCCGATAGCACCGCCATCGTGAATGCCTAGCGCACGCGCGGTGGAGTTCCGCCGCGTCGCAAAGCGTCTCGGCTTCGAACGCACTCGCCAGACTGGCAGTCACGAGCGATGGACCCATCCCGACGGCCCTGCCGTCACCATCCCGCTCCACGGCGGAGGCGAGATCGGGCCGCCCCTATTCCACAAGATCCTCGCCCAGCTCGGAATCAGCCTCGCTGAGTTTCAAAACCTCCGCTAAGTCCACCCCTCACTTCCTCGCCGGCCCCACCGCCGCCAACACCCGCTCCACCCACTTATCCCCGTCGCCGCCAAACCCCTTCTCCTCTTCCACAATCGCCCCATCCCGGATAATCCACAACCGCGGTATCGAAAAATACGGCATCAGATCCTCCGCAAAATTTTTCGCCCAAATCACCGGGAACTTATACCCGTACTTACCCACAAACCGCTTCGCTAA
Source organism: Acidobacteriota bacterium (assembly GCA_021788955.1). The sequence goes on along the minus strand of JAJYKC010000355.1, from coordinate 3,423 downwards.
CTCCGGATTATCATCCGCATCCAAAGAAACAGCCTCCACCTCCGCCCGTCCCTCCAATCGCTCGGCAACCTTCGCGAAGTACGGCAACTCCGCCTTGCACGGCTCGCACCAAGTCGCCCACACTACCGCCACCGTCGTCTTCCCCGGCCGGTCCATCCGCCACTCTTTCCCGTTCAAGTCCTTCAACACCGCCACCGGCAGCACACGATCCATTGCCGCAAACGCCGCCTCCGTAGGCCCAACGGCCTGCGCCCGCCACGCCGGCCGCGGAATCGAATCCACCCACTTCTGCCACGCCTCGTCGCTCCGTCCCAACTCTTTCCACAGCCGCTGCTGCCGCGCCAGCAATTCCTCCCGCTCAACATCCCACTGAAGCAGCGCCTCGCGATACGCACCCAACGCGTCCTCCGGCCGTTTCTCCCGCTCGTCGATTTCTCCCATGCGCTTCCAGTAACCGAAATAAGCCAGCGCATGGAAGGTAAGCAGATTTTGGGCGCCGTCTACGTCCCGCACTCCCTCGGGCGCCGGAAACCCCGCCAGATACCTCGGAACCGGCTCCAGCACTTCCCGGGCCTTGTCCATCCGCCCCACCTTCTCGTAATACTCCGACAACGTCACCAGCGCGCTTACATGCCACATCGCCATCATCATCCGCGCTTCCCGCGTCCGCTCCGGCTGCGGTGCCAGGTCGATCTCGATCACCGCCTCCGGATCGTCGAACCGCTTCAACGCTTCCTCCACCAACCCCGGTACCCGGTCCAGCAGAATCCCCCGATCGACATACGCCCGCGCCACGCTCGCAATAAACGTCCCGCCGCCCGCGCGTTGGTCTGTCCGCGCCACCCGCACCTCGTCTTCGCCCGCCTTCGCCATCTCCTCCACCGGCGCATCCAGCATGTTCAGCGCATAAAATCGCGCCGAGTAACCCGTCACCCGCTCCGGATCCTTCGCAATCCACTCGGCCGAAGCGGCCAGCTCGGCCTCCGCGAAGGCTCGTTTCTTCTCCGGCGGATCCGCCGGCTTCGGATACGGATGCGCCCGCTGCCACGCCTGCTCCACCGCCATCAGACCGGGCGGCCCCGCCGCCGGCAGCGCCTTGGCCAGCGCCTCGTCCCCGATCAGCCGCGCCCCCACCCCCATCGTCGCCTCCATCCCGCCGATTGCCCGCAGCCGCTTCAAATCCGCCGCCACCCGCTCCTTCTCCCCATCCCGCTTCAGCCGGAACTCCGCCGCCCACAGCACCCCATATAATCGCAGCTCCCGCGCATCCCTCGACGCTTCCAGAAGCCTCCGCAACCGCGCCGCTCCGGGTCCCAGCGCATCGTCATCAAGCGCCGTCAAATACCGGTATGGCTCAATCCACCCCGGACACACCCGGGTCACCGCGTCAAAGCTGGCCTGTAACTTCGCCCGGTCCCGAAACGCCGGAGAACGGTAAATCTCCAGTTCCGAGTTATTCACCCACGGATTGTCCGGATCTTTGGCGAGTATTTCCGCATAAATCCGCAAAGCCTGCTTCGTATCGAACCCAACCAGGCTCCGCCCATACAGATACTCGTTCTCCAGACTCCGATCCGCCTCGTACCTCGCCCGGTACTTCTCCCGGATTGCGCTCCGCTCGTACACCGCTCCGTCCAGATACAACCGGTTCAGCCAGAAATCGCCCGGCCTCGCCTCGATCGCCTTCCCGATCGCCTCTCGCCGCTCGTGGTCGCCGTCGGGCAGCGTCCGCAAAAATTCGGCATCCTGCGCCGGAGCATCGCACCGCCCTGCCCATCCCAGCGCCGGCACAAACAGCACCACCACCCACACCCGCACGCCCATCATTTACCCTCCCGCCAGAGCCTCTCCCACGCCCACATCCGCGACGTAACTTCATCCCCCGCCGGAAACCCAACCTGATGCGCCAGCATGCACACCTGCCCCCGATGATGCGCCTCGTGCGAAATCATGTAGCACACCATCTCGATCCCCACCGGCCACGCTTTCGCCCACCCATCCCGCCGGAACCTACTAGTCCTTCCGCCCATCGCCTCCTCGATCATCTCGACGCACTTCGCGCCGCTCTCCGCCAGCGCCGCCCTCGCTTCCTCCACGGTCGAATCCCCGCGTCGCAACTGCTTTGGCACTCTCAAATGCGGCGCATTCAGCCTCACCCACCTACACCGCACATTATGCATATGCGAAAAAATCGCCGCAACCGTCCGCACCTTCCCCGGCTGCTTCGCCCGCCACACGGCCGGATCCAGTCTCTCAATCAGTAACTGGTTCACCCGCTCATTCGCAGCAAACACCCGCCCCGCTGCCCCGCCCCACCCGCTTTCTTGCCGCCGCAGCGCCGCCATGGTTTGCCTTCATTCTACTCCGCTGCCCTCACAACACCCCATAGAGATACCGCGCTCCCTCGTTTATTTGCCCACAACCCGCCAGCCGCTCGCCCCGTTTTAGTACATTGGAAGCGCGAATCATCTCGGATCCCGGCCCACGAAACCCACCGGAGGAACAGTGTCCAACAATCCACTCCCCAACCCCCAGCAGCAAATCATGCTGAGTCTCGCCTATCTCGCTTACATCGACGAACTCTTGCCTGGCCATCCCTCGCCCGACGCACAAATCAAAGCCGATCTCACCGCCGCGCTCTCCGCCCCGAACACGATCCCTCCCATCGCTGGCCAGTGGCAACTCGTCTGGGGCCCCGTCACTTACACCCTCCCCGGCTCTTACTATCAGGACAACATGATGTATGTCGCGAAGTGTACGAACCCCTCGCCCATCGCCCAGTACGCCGTCGCCGTTCGCGGCACCAACGGCAAGGCCCTGCTCGACTGGCTCATCGACGATTTCGACGTCCGGCAGATGATGCCCTGGCCCTACGGCGCCGCCCCCTCTTCCGCCGTCGGCATGATCTCCGAATCCACCAACATCGGACTTACAACCCTCCTCGCCATGCGCGACCCCTCCGGCCGCACTCTCTTCGACTTTCTCGCCGCCGAAATGAGCGCCCCCTCCGTAACCCGGTCCGGCGTCTGCTTCACCGGCCACAGCCTCGGTGCAACACTCGCATCTACCCTCGCCCTCCACGCCCGCGACATCCGGTCTTCCTGGGACCTCGGCTCGAAAGCCACCGTCACCACAATCAACTTCGCCGGACCCTCCGCCGGCGACGAACACTTCTCCGCCTACTTCGACCACGCCTTCACCTACACCAACAACGCTCTCCCCTACTGGACTCCGCCCGAGGGCCTCCAGACTTACGCCGACTGCATCCGCAACTCCCTCGACCTCGCCCCCATGGCATGGAACAGCGAAACCCTCAAGTGGGCGCCGGAAACCTACGCACCACACTTCCTCTTAGAATCACTCGGCATTAGCATCATCTCCTCGCTCGTCGCCGGCGCCCTCAAGACCCAGGCTTACACCCAG
>JAJYKC010000354.1 GCA_021788955.1 Acidobacteriota bacterium | reverse complement strand
CACCGACAGCACAACCGCCGGCGCATAAAGCGACAAACCCGCGCCAAGCCCCCTCTGGATCAGGAAAACAGCGCTCGCCAGCGCTCGTGTCTTCGAATCGAACCGCCGCTCGAGAAACTCGTAGGCCGTATAAACGTTGGCTCTACGGAATAGCGGCACGGCGGTCGCCGAAAGAATCACCATCGCAATCGGCAGTCCGAAGTAAAACTGCACGAAGCGCATGCCGTCCACATAGGCCTGCCCCGTCGTCGATATGAACGTGATCGCGCTCGCCTGCGTCGCCATGATGGACAGGCCCATCGCGTACCACGGCATCGAGCGGCCGGCGAGCATGTACAGACTGGTACTCTTGCTCCCGCGCCCTCGGTACATCCCGTAGGACACGATGAGCGTCAGCCACCCGGCCATCACCAGCCAGTCGAGAGGCCTCATGCGCGATAGGCTTGTGCGAACAGGTAGAAGGTCACTATCAGCAGCACTAAATACACCAGCACCGCGGCATAAAGTTGCCCCCAGCGGCGAAACACGGGCGGCGGTTCCTCGTCCTCGCGCCGCGGCTCATATACTTCGACGCTCATTGCGCCTTCCCCGCGCTCAGCAGATTCGCGAACAGACGATATGCGCCGGGCACGCCCGCCGGCAATTCGCGAAAGAACGAAATCCCGGTGAACACAAACGCGCCCTCACCGTACCGTGTCACGAGTGTCGAGCCTTGGAGCGGCTTCTCACCCGGATCGTTCATCGAGAAAAGCGGTTGATATCGCTTGTCCCACTGATAGGCGAAATACAAACCGCGCTCCTGTATCCATCCGTCGAAGTCCCGCTCCGTGATCGCATTGGGCTCCTTCATCACCGCGTTGCCGGGATCGAGAAAGTTCACCGGCGAATCCTCCACGGTCACCCGGTCGTGATTGAACTTTATCGGATACGGTCCAATGTGGTCCAGCGTCTTGTCGATCGTGTTGTACTGGACCACCAGCGTCCCGCCGCGCTGCACGAAGTCGAGTAGCCGCTGGTTATTGGCCACCAGGTCCGGCCGCACGTTGTAGGCGCGCACGCCGGTCACAATCGCGTCGAACCGGCTGAGGTCGGCCTCCGCCAGGTCCGTCGGACCCAGCAGCGTCACGTCGCAGCCTATCTGCCGCAGCGCATCGGGTACCTCGTCGCCAGCTCCCATGATGTAGCCGATGTGCCGCGCCAGCGTGCGCACATCGGCCCGGGCGAGGCGCAACTCGGCCGCCGGAAACAGGAATCGCGGTGGAATGTGTGTATAGTCGATGCGCTGCGTGGCCACAGTCACATCTCGTCCGTCCACTTTCGCCACGGCGCGCAAATCAGCGACAGAATCCTGCGCCGGCGGCGTCAGCAAAAACTCGAGAGCCTGCTCCTGCCCTGCGTCGGCGAAGTGGAATGATCGCTCGGCAGGCTCGACCCTCCAGCCATCGGGCGCAATCAGCCGCAGAGTGCCCGCGTCGTCTGCGCGGGCCGACTCGATCCGCACCTCGACTTTTCGTCCTTCCCGGGATGCGAACATGAGCGCGCGCCCCGGCATCGTCATTTCCACCGAAGGCACGATTGCCAGTGGCCTCGTCAGTTCGCCGCGTTGGCGGTCGATGTATCGGAACCTGACCGGCCGATGAATCGTAATCTGGGTTCCGCCGACCCCAACCGCGAATAAAGCATCGTAGACCGGTGGGTTGTCCGCCTGCCCGATTTCCCGCGGATCCTGCACTGTATAACGATACCCTTCCTTCGGTGCTACGAGCCAATACGGCTGCGAGTAATTCGCATCCTCGGAAACCTCGCCGTCGAACTCGACCGTCTTTGGCTCATTCGTGGCAAGGTTTCCGCCTGTCTTGCTCATTCCTGCGAGGTCCACCCGGTCGAGAGTCGCCGCTTCCGGCCCGCGCGCGATCGCAGTCGCCTTAAACTTGAAATGCATCCCCGGCACGAGGTCCGGATGGTCTGATGTCGCGTCCAGCCAGAGCCCAGCGCATTCGGCGATCGCCTCGTCCAACTCGCTCCGTTTCCGCGCCGAGATCGGATCGTCGAGCTTTTCGATCGCCCGCCTTGCCTCGATCAGCGGCGCCACGGCTCGCTCGGGATGGTCCGGCGTAACCTCCCGCAGCGCCTGCTCTAACGCTGCTCCCACCGCCACGCCGCCCGGCACGCGATTCCAGCTCAGGTCGATCCCATCGAACAAATCCTTCGCTGCCGGCGCACCCTCGACCAGCGTTAGATATTCCTGCGCGGATCCCCGTGTCTGCGGCGCGCCCATCCCCTGGCTCCGGTGCATCGTCCGGCTCATGCCGGCGATTTCGCGATACGAGTAACCGAGCAGGGGGTCGTAGGCGCCGGGATCGAACTCGATTTTGCCTTTCATCCCCGCTGCTTCCTTCCGCTGCTCCGGCGTGAAAGCGAACACGTTCCACATCAGCCGCTTCGCCTTCCATGGCTTCACCCAACGCAACTGCTCCGGATACCGCGCCGGATCCGCCGCCGCAAAAAACGCTTCCTTGCCCAGAATTGCTGAAGCCTGGTGCTGGCCATGCCCATCCCGCGGCGTTCCGGAGAACCGCAGGATGATTACGTCGGGTTGAAACTTGCGGATCACCCACACGACATCGCCCAGGATCTCCCGCTCGCCCCACTTGTCGAGCGCTTCCTGCGCTGTCTTCGTGAAACCAAAGTCTATCGCCCGTGTGAAGAATTGCTGCGCTCCGTCGATCCGCCGCGCCGCCAGCAACTCCTCCGTGCGGATCAACCCCATCGCGTCGCCCTGCTCGGTGCCGATCAGATTCTGCCCGCCCTCGCCACGCGTCAGCGATAGATACGCCGTGCGCACGTGCCGTCCTCGCGCCAGCCACGCCAACAGCGCGGTGTTTTCATCGTCCGGGTGCGCGCCGATCATCAGCGCGCTGCCCGTCACCGACAGACTGCGCAGGTCGAGTTCGATCTTTTCGGAGCCCGCCAGCCGCGGCTGTGCCATCGTAGAAGAACAGAAAACGAGAACTGCCATAGCCGCCAGGGAGAAATAATACCTGCGGCGCCAGAAGCGCGTATACAAATGGGTCACGGATACATCTATATTAGGTGAGCGAGAGGGTCTTCCGGATGCGGGTTTCCTGGTGGCCATGGCGGCGCGAAAGCCGGCTCTCCGAGCCGGCCGCTCCACTGCCGCCTCCGCGCATCGGACTCGCCCTGGGCGGTGGGTTCGCCCGCGGCATCGCCCACATCGGAGTCCTCCGGGTCTTCGAACGCCATGCGATCCCTATCCACGCCATCGCGGGCATCAGCGCCGGCTCGATGGTTGCAGCCGCTTACGCCGCCGGTGCCGATACGGGCTCAATCGAGCGAGTCGCCCGCGGCATGAAATTTCACGACGTCGCCCGCTGGACCATCAGCCGCATGGGGCTTGCCGGAAGCGAGCGCATGGTCCCCTTCCTGCACCGGCTCCTCCCCTGCACCTGCTTCGAACAGATGCGCATTCCGTTGGCCATCGTTGCCGCCGATCTCATTACCGGCGTGCCCGTGGTTTTCCGCGGCCCTGGCGATGTCATCCTTCCGATCCGCGCAAGCTGCTCCTACCCGGGCCTCTTCCAGCCCGTTCGCTCCAACGGCTACTGCCTGGTAGACGGCTACATCGCCCGCGAAGTGCCGTCCGAGGCCCTCACTACGATGGGTGTCGACCGCATCATCTCCGTCCACTTGCCCACGCCCGCCTCCGGCGTCGATCCGCAGAACGTCTTCTCCATCGTCCACCGCTGCTTCCAGGTCATGGGACGGCGGCTCGACCAGGAATGGCTTGTCCACTCCGATCTCGTCATCGAACCGGACGTCGCCCAGGTCGCCTGGGACGGGTTCAACGACACCAGCGCTTTAATCGAAATGGGCGAACAAGCCGCCTACAAAGCGCTCCCGGAAGTCGAGCGCTGGCTCGGTCTGGCCCCGGCGCCGCCGCATCCAGCCTCACACACCATCGCCGACCGGTTTGACTAAGGCGATCCGCGTCCGGCTCAGTCGACGAATCCAACCGTTCGTAGCGTGCGTGCCGGTTCGCTCTCGTCGAAATTCGATACGTCCGCTTTCTGGCGGCCGTTTACCAACGCCACGCCATAAGGCGTATCGAGGAAATGAAACACCTTTCGCAGCGGCTGGTCGTCGAGCGAAGTGCCGGCCTTGAGGCCCGTGTCGTGCAAGAACGCCGCGGCCCATTGCGGCTGATTCACGGGAATCGCAATCACGCTCGCGTCTACCCAGTGCAGTTTCGCCATTCGCCGCGCCGCTGCGTCGCAGTGCATGCACGCCGGGTCGTAGAAGAACAGAAAGATCCGTCCACTTTGCAACGACTGTGGGTGGCCGTCAACCGTAATTGAGTCC
>JAJYKC010000353.1 GCA_021788955.1 Acidobacteriota bacterium | reverse complement strand
GAATCTGTAACCAACGCGTCGTTTGTGAACGGATGCAACTCCTGCACCCGGCTCTCGCCCCAGGCCAACGCCGCCGCGCCGGCCAGCGCCAGAACACTCAATACAGCGCCCGGCCGTCCCAATTTCTGAATCGCGACTCGCATAAAAAGGTACCTCTACCCGCAGTATGCGCTCCCAACCCGCGCGCAATCCAACGACTTCCGCTGATGGCCCATAGCGTCTTGTAATCGATTTGTAACAATTCCTCCCCTCCCGCATCTCCGTGATCCACATGTAAAATTATTCTGAGTGCTGACCCGGGTCTACATCGACAACTTCCGCTGCTTCGAGAAGTTTGAACACAAACCCGCCCGCCGCGAACTCCTCCTCGGCGCCAACGGCACCGGAAAATCGTCGTTCGTGGACGCGCTCTCCTTGATTCGTCAGGTTGCGGTGTTCGGAGAGGATTTGCTCGACCGCATCTTCAATCAGCGCACCCGTTGGCTACAACAGCCGCACATGAACTTCGAGATCGACGCCCTCCTAGATGGCGGGATCTACCGGTACCGCCTCTTTTTGGAGGAGGGTGGCCCAACACTCCAATCCCCCCGCGTCAACACTGAGTACCTATTGCTCGACGGAAAGCCGCTCATCGATTTCGTCGGCGGCGAAGTCCGCCTTTACAACGACGAGTTCGAGCGAACGGCGACATACCCGTTCGATCCGCGCCGCTCCGCTCTGGCGACGATCGCGCCGCGAAACGACAACCTGAAGCTGACGCGCTTCAAACGCTGGCTCGGCAGCCTTTCCGCCTTCCGGCTAAACCCGTTCGAAACAGAAGCCTCGTCGGCGAAGGAAGACCCGTATCCGCGGCCCGATCTAACCAATTTCCCCTCCTGGTACCGCCACCTCGTCCAGATCGACCCGCTCCACGTAAGCGGTCTCACGGAGGACCTCGGTACGGTTCTGGACGGTTTCAAGTCCCTCCGCTTCGTCCCACTTCACGAAACCAGTTGGCTCGCCGCGGACTTCCAAACCGCCGGGGATCTGCGCACCTACGCTTGGAACGAACTCTCCGATGGCCAACGCTGCCTGATAGAACTCTACGCGGTGCTTCACTTCGTCCTGATGACCCAGGCAGGCACGGTGATCTTCGACGAACCGGATAACTTCCTATCCCTACGCGAAATCCAACCGTGGCTAACGGCCGTTGAAGACGTCGTTGAACAGCGCGGCGCACAGGTCCTGATTGCCTCGCACCACCCGGAGGTTATCGACTTCTGGGCGCCCGAGAACCGGGCGCTCTTCGTGCGGGGCCACGCCGGTCCCGTCCGTATCGAACCGCTTCCAACGCAGCCGGACAGTCCTCTCACGCTCTCCGAACTCATCGCTCGCGGCTGGGAACGTGAGTAACCTGGCCCGAGTCATCGTCCTGGCCGAGGACAAGCGTCATCAGAGGTTAATACGCCACTACCTCTATCGGGCGGGGTTTGGCAGACACGATGTATACTTCGAGCCTCTCCCCCGAGACCGCGGATGCGCCGAACAGTACGTTCGCGAAAACTACGCTGCGAACGTCAAAGACTTTCGCCGGCGCGCGGCCCGGGCGGCCAAGGCTCTCGTGGTCGCAATAGACGCAGACACAGTTGAAGTCACAAGGCGCCAACAGCAACTCGCGGAGCAACTCCGAAAAGCGGGCATGAATGCCCGCGATCGGCTCGAACCCATCGCCCACCTCATCCCCAAACGCAACATCGAAACCTGGATCCTCTTCCTCGCCAACTCCCCAAACATCGACGAAACCACGGACTACCGAAACGACCGCCGCGTCGAAGCAGCCATCAACTCCGCCGCCGAAGCACTGTTCGACATAGCCCGTAATTCCTCCTCTGGCCCCAACCTACTCCCCTCCCTAATTGCCGCCCTCCCCGAACTCCGCCGCATCCCCATCTAACGCATAGCAAAAACCCACTATGCCCCCACCCCAACCCCCAGCGCTAGCATGAAGTTATGGATAGCGCCCTCGTCATCCACCGCCTCCACTTCGCCTTCACCGTCACCTTCCACTACATCTTCCCCCAATTAACCATGGGCCTCGCCCTGCTCATCTTCATCCTCAAAACCATCGCCTGGCGCCGCCACGATGAACACTACGAACGCGCCGCCGCCTTCTGGATCCGTATCTTCGGCGTCAACTTCGCCCTCGGTGTCGTCACCGGCATCCCCATGGAATTCCAGTTCGGCACCAACTGGGCCTCCTTCGCCAAAGCCGCCGGCGGCGTCATCGGCCAAACCCTCGCCATGGAAGGCATGTTCAGCTTCTTCCTCGAGTCCACCTTCCTCGGCTTACTCGTCTATGGCGCCAAACGGCTCCCCGCCGCGCTCCATTGGTTCAGCGCCCTCATGGTCTTTCTCGGCTCCTGGCTCTCTGGCTTCTTCATCATCGCCACCGACGCCTGGATGCAACACCCCGTCGGCTACCGCGTCGTCCCCGACGGCCAGATCGTACTTACAAGTTTCGCCACCTTACTCGGCAACCCCTGGATCTACTGGCAGTACGCTCATAACATGACCGGAGCCGTAGTTACTGCCAGCTTCGTCATGGCCGCCCTCGGCGCCTTCTACTTACTAAATGACCGCTTCACCCCCTACGCTCGCACCTTCGTCCGCACCGGCGTAATCGCGGGCTGCGTCGCCACCCTCCTCATGATCTTCCCCACCGGCGACCGCCAGGGCCACATGGTCGCCGTAAATCAGCCCGTCACCCTCGCCGGCATGGAAGGCCACTTCGACACCATGCAGGGCGCACCCATCGCCCTTGTCGGCCAGCCCGACATGCAGCGCCTCTCCCTCGACAACCCGATCCTCGTCCCACGCATGCTAAGTATGCTCACTTACCAGCACTGGGCCGCTGAAGTAAAAGGTCTCAAAGACTTCCCCCAGGATCAATGGCCCGATAACATCCCCCTGCTCTATTACAGCTACCACATCATGGTCGGCCTCGGAACGCTGATGGTCCTCGTCATGCTTCTCAGCGTCTTCCTCCTCTGGCGCGGCAAGTTATTCGAGCGTCGCACGGTCCTCTGGACCCTCATGCTAGCCTTCCCCTTCCCCTACATCGCCACAACCTTCGGCTGGATGACCGCCGAGCTCGGCCGCCAGCCCTGGCTCATCTACGGCCTCATGCGCACCTCCCAAGGTATGTCCGCCCGCGTCTCCGCCGGCAACGGCCTCTTCACCTTACTCGGCTTCATGGGGCTCTACACCATCCTCACCGTCCTGTTCCTTTTCCTTGTCGCGCGCGAAGTAAATCACGGCCCGGATAATCCCGCCCTCGCAGGAGGACACTAACGTGGCGCCCCTCTGGTTCTGGCTAGTCGCTGTCATGATCGCCGCCTATGTCGTTTTCGACGGATTTGACTTAGGCGCCGGAATCGCCCACTTATTCGCCGCCCGCACCGAACCCGAACGCAACGCCGTCCTCCGCGGCATCGGCCCCGTCTGGGACGGCAACGAAGTCTGGCTGCTCGCCGGCGGCGGCACCCTCTACTTCGCCTTCCCCGCGCTCTATGCCGCCAGCTTCAGCGGCTTCTACCTCGCCCTCATGATCGTCCTGTGGCTGCTCGTCCTCCGCGGCATCTCCATCGAGTTCCGCAACCACATCGACAGCCCCCTCTGGATGCCCTTCTGGGATATCGTCTTCGGCGCCTCCAGTGGACTCCTCGCCTTGCTCTACGGCGTCGCCCTCGGCAACGTCGTCCGCGGCGTCCCGCTCGATTCCACCGGCTCCTTCTTCCTCCCTCTCTGGACCGACTTCCTCCCCGGCGGCCCCAATCCCGGCATCGTCGATTGGTACACCCTCCTCACCGGCCTCGCCTCGCTCTCCGCCCTCGCCATGCACGGCAGCCTCTGGGTCGCCATGAAAACCACCGGCGATCTCCGCAACCGCACCCGCGCCTTCGCCCGCCGCTGGTGGTTCGCCGCCCTCGCCATGACTGTTGTCATCACCCCTGTCAGCTTCTTCATCCAGCCCCACCTCGGCGCCCGCTTCACCGAAGCCCCCTACGGCGCCGTCTGCCCGCTCCTGGCTATCCTCGGCCTCGCCGGAGCCTTCTATTACAACCGCGCCGGCCACGACGGCCGCGCATTCCTCGCCTCCTGCGCCTACCTGCTCGGCATGATGACCAGCGTCGTCTTCGGAGTCTACCCCTACGTCCTGCCGTCGGACACGGACCCCACCCGCAGCCTCACCCTCTACAACGCCGCCGCACCCGAATACGGCCTCCGCGTCGGCCTCATGTGGTGGTTTCCCGGCATCCTACTCGTCACCGCGTACTTCATCTTCGCCTACCGCCACAGCCACGGCCGCATCGAAGTCGAGTCCTGACATAGAATGGTGGCCATGCTGCTC
>JAJYKC010000352.1 GCA_021788955.1 Acidobacteriota bacterium | reverse complement strand
GGCAGAGCAACGTGCGGGCGAAGTTGGCGGCGACGTCGAGTTCGTGGGAGATCATGACGACCGTGCCGTGCTAGCGATGGAGATGGAGGACGAGGTCGTAGAATGTCGGTTCGACGGCGATGTCGATGCCGCCGGAAAGCGATCAGAGCTTGCTGTCGAGGGTGGCGGCGATGTTGAGGTGGTTGAGATAATCGGCGATTTTTTCGCGCGGGCAGGTGGGGTGGGAGAGTTGGAGGAACTCGAGGACGGTGATCGGGAAGCTGCGATCGAAGGTGAAGCGCTCGGGAACGTAGGCGGTGCCGGATCGCGCGCCGCGCGGGGAGGGCCGGTTCAGCGGAGCCGTAGGACGGCCAGAGGTGAACGGCCGCGACTGCCGGTTTTCGGAGACGGTATCAGGAGTCCTCGAAGGCGTGGGCGCGGTCAATGGCGCGGGCGTTGAAGGTCATCAGGCCGATGTAAGTTGCGCGACCTTCGACGCGATCGAGCGACTCGAGTTCGGCGCTGCCGATGTGGTTGTCCCTGGCGAAGTTCTGGATGACGGCGGTGGCGAACTGTTGTTCGAGGAAGACGATTCGAATGTTCTGCGATCGGATTTTTTTCTGGCGTTCGGCGAGGTAGCGGGGAGTGGGTTCGCCTCCGGCGGAGGGCTCGACGGAACCCGCAATTTTCAAGTCGAAGTTGGCGGCGATTTGGCGGGCGTTGCCGCGGTGAAGCCAGCGGTGCGGGTCTGCGGGGCCGTCGCTGGAGGTGCGGAGGCGGATGCGCCGATCGACGGGGAAGATTCGGGTAGCTTATGAGGCCCGGGCGGCCTGCGCGGCCCAGTCGTCGAGGCCGTGTCCGATGGTGACGATGAGCCGCACGGCTGTCTCTTCGCTGGCGAGATTTCGCACGATGTCGTAGAGCGGATAGATGGTCGCGGCGACGGCAAGCCTGGCGGAAGGCATTCGGACGATTTGAGCGCGGCGGATGGCGACGAGTGCCAGCAGTCCAACTGATGCTGCCGCGAGGATCCAGATGTAGGACTGGCGCGGCCGTTTCATGGAAGGAATCTCCCTTGAACCGGCGAGGATAACAAGGTGTTCCTGAATCTCCGGCACCCGCTTGCAGCCGCATGAGGGAAGGTGTAGGGTTTGACGGTGCGGGTAGTCTGATTGGCCTCCCGATGGCGCGCGCAGTTTCTGCGGCGTGAGGAGGATGACATCCCGCGGGCGTCAGTCCGTTCCGGTAGTTTTCGATCAAATTGTGGAGGAGAAGACGATGATGAGAGAGATCTGTAGTCGAATCGGCCTGGGCGCGGCCCTTGCCGGCTTGTGCGCAGCGGGTGCCGGCATGGTTCAACCGGCCAGCGCTGCCACGTTATGCGTGAATGCGCATGGTTCGGGTTGTTATGCGACGATTAGCGAGGCTGTTGCGCACGCGGCGTCGGGCGACACGATTCAGGTGGCGCAGGGCGTTTACAACGAAGATGTGATCATCGGTCGTTCGCTCACCTTGGTTGGGCATAACGCGGCGAACACGAATATCGACGCGACGGGCTTGGCGAATGGGATTTACATCGACGGATTGGACAATCCGGGGCTGAGCGGCGTGAGCGTGACGGGCTTCACGGTGCAGAACGCGAATTTTGAGGGGATTCTGATTACGAACGCGTCCAATGTTATGGTGACGGGGAACCGGGTGGCGGGAAATGACCGGAGTTTGGATTTCGCCACAAAAACATGCCCTGGGCTCCCGGCATTCGAGACGGCGGAGGGTGAAGATTGCGGGGAAGGGATCCATCTGTCGGGGGTGACCGGCTCGAAATTCGCGCAGAATCTCATCGAGAACAATTCGGGTGGGATTTTAGTCAGCGACGAGACGGCGGCGACGCACGATAACTGGATTGTGAACAATGTCGTGCGAAACAACACGTTGGACTGCGGGATTACGATTCCTTCGCATCCGCCGGCTTTTCTGCCTTTCGGAACCGCTCCGTATGGCGTACATAACATTACGGTGTCGGGCAACGATGTGCTGTACAACGGGAATAATGGCGTCGGGGCGGGAATTGGGTTGTTCGGCTTCCTTCCGGGCGCGCGGGTTTCCGACAACACGATTTCGGGCAACCGGATCATCGGGAACGGTCTGCCGGGGGTGACGATGCATGCGCATTCGCCCGGCGAGAACATGAACGGCAACATCATCACCGGGAACTACATCTCGGGCAATGGCTCCGATAGCGCGGACGCGGCGACGCCGGGGACGGCCGGAATCAACCTGTACATCAATGTGCATGGCGCTACCGGGCCGTCTGGGATCGTGGTTTCGAAGAACGTGATTAAGGACGAGATGAATGATGTTGTCGTGCCTACGCCGGAGGGCGTCTCGGTGAACTGGAACAACCTGAACGGCGGGGGCATGGGCGTGGTGAACCTGGATACGACGGCGAGCGTGGACGCTTCGAACAACTGGTGGGGCTGCGCGCAGGGACCAGGGGCGAATGGGTGCTCCGGGATGGACAGTGCGAACGTGACGGACACGCCGTTTTTGACTTCGCCGGCGGTGCCGAACGGATCACCGACGGCGCAGAAGTAAATTAGCCGGTGGTACGCCAGCCCAAGCGTTTGTTGAGCGTGTAGTTCCAGAGCATCGTTACCACGATGGCGACGGTGTTGGCCAGGTAGCGGTTGATGCCGAACCAGTTGAACTGGATGTTCAGCAGCACGACGCTCAACACGAGGCCGAGGGCGCAGATTGCGTTGAATTTCAGGAAGCGGCGGAACTTCTTTCGCAACGAGCGCTCCCGGCCGACGAGGCGGGCAAAGGTCCAGGCGTCGTTCCAGAGGAAGTTGTTCACGATGGCGGCTTCGGCGGAGGCGATTTTGCTGCGCGTGAGGCCGAGCGCCAGCGCGCGGGGATCGCTCAACAGATAAAGAAGCAGCATATCGACGAAGTAGCCGGTGGCGCCGACGAGGCAGAACCGGATGAACGGCGACTGGGCGAGAAGGTCGATGCGAAGGCGCAAGAGGTGTTGCAGGTACTGGAGGTAAATCCTGGTCGAGATTTTGCTGCTGCCTTCCTGCCGCTCGCGGAAAACGTAGCCGACTTCAACGATCGCGCCAATGGCGCCGCGGCCGAGGACCTCGATGAGGATTTTGTAGCCGGTGGGATTGAGGGGTTTTCCGGCGATGGTGCGCCGCTTGAGCATGAAGTAGCCGCTCATCGGGTCGCTGACGCGGCCGACTACGTCGGGCAGCAGAACCAAGCCGATCATCTGGGCGGTGCGGCTGACGATGCGGCGGAGGATGCTCCAGTCGCTGACGCCGCCTTCTTCGACGTGGCGGCTTCCGATGGCGAGGTCGGCGCCGCCGCCGATGGCTTGGACGAGTTGTCCGAGGACTTCGGGGGGATGTTGCAGGTCGGCGTCCATGACGGCGAGGATTTCGCCTCGCGCGGCTTGCCATCCCCGAATGACGGCGGTGGCTAATCCGGATTCCCGCGTGCGGCGGATGACGCGGATCTCGGGAATCGTGTTTGAAAGCTCCAGCGCAAGATCGGCGGTTCCGTCGGGACTGTTGTCGTCGACGACGATGACCTCGTATGTCAGGTTCTCCACCTGGGCAAGGGTGTTGCAGACAGCTCGGAGTGCGGATTTTATGTTCTGAGCCTCCTTGAACGTTGGCAGGACGAGGCTGAGTTCGATCGCACGGATTTCGGGGCATTCCGGGACGACATAGCTGCCCGACGGCGGGGGCAGAAGTGCGGGCGATGGAGAGGGATTTGTGGAGGAGGCCATTATTGGCTATTTCGGGTAATTTCGCGCATTTGGGTAGAGGAAATCAAGTTGCGATGGGCGGTTTGCAGACAGCGAACCGCCCATCGCACGAGAGCAACACGTCCATCTTGCCGCGTCATGGCACTTCCAGCGTAGCCGAGGAGTGCCGGAGCTTCGGACCCGGCGCGGGTGTAGACTGAACGGGATTACACGATGGGGAGGCAGAGGATGCGGATTTTGGCGGCGTGGTTTCTGCTGGCGCTTGGGGTGCAGGCAGTCAATGGGGCGCGGATGCTGCTGTATGTGGACAACAGCCTGGGAGACGACTTGTCGGTGATCGACTTGTCGACGATGAAGGTCGTCGACACGATCCGCGTGGGGAAGGAGCCGCACGGGTTGTGCGCCCCGGCCGATGGGCGGAGCGTGTTTGTGACGATCGAGAGCGAGAACAATTTGAAGGCGATCGATACCCGGACGGGGAAGATCACGGCGACGATTCCGGTGACCGGGCGGCCGAACGAATGCGCAGCGACGCCGGACGGGCGGTATGTGGGCGTGCCGATCCGGAACGGGAACAGTCTCGACATCGTGGACATGCGGGCGAAGAAGGTAGTGAAAGTGCTGCCGGTAAAGGAGCC
>JAJYKC010000351.1 GCA_021788955.1 Acidobacteriota bacterium | reverse complement strand
GCCGAAGCCGCTGGTGGACGGGTACGGATGGCGCCAGACGATTTTTCCGGTTTGGTAGTCGATGGCTTCGAGCGCGCTGCCGTAGGAGCCGGCGGCTTTTTCGGCCGCGCCCCAGCCTTCGGGGTGGGGATCGAGATCGGTGAGGAAGAAGACGCTGAAGCTTTCGTTGGAGCTGACGTAGAAGAGGCCGGTTTGCGGGTCAAAGCTGGGCGGAGGCCAGTTGGTTGCGCCGCCGGTGGCCGGGGAGACGAGGACGCCGTCGATGGAGGCTTCTTTCGCCGGATTGCCCATGGGCTGGCCGTTGGAGTTGAGGCCGGTGGACCAGTTGAGGGTGTTGATGAAGGGGGCGGTGAGGAGGTGCTCGCCGGTGACGCGATCGAGAACGAAGAAGTAACCGTTGCGGGCGGCCTGGGCGAGGAGTTTGCGGGGCTTGCCGTGCCAGTCGGCGTCGAACAGGACAGGCGTTTCGACGTCGTCCCAATCGTGGGTGTCGTGGGGCGAGGCCTGGTAATACCACTTGAGCTTTCCGGTGTCGACGTCGAGGGCGACGATGGAGCAGGTGAAGAGGTCGTCGCCTTTGCGGCTTTTGCCGGTGAGGACGGGGTTGGGGTTGCCGGTGCCGAGATAGTAGAGGTGTAAGTCGGGGTCGTAAGTACCGGGGATCCAGGTCATGCCGCCGCCGTGGCGCATGGAGTAATTGTCGGGCCAGGAGTCGGCGCCGGGATCGCCCTGCTTCATTGGTTCGGTCCACCACTTCCACTGGATGTCGCCGGTTTCGGGGTCGTGTGCTTCGAGGAAGCCGGGGACGTCGAGGGAGTCGCCGCCGGTGCCGACGATGACGTGGTTGCCGACGATTACGGGGGCGGGGGTGGAGAAGTATTCCTGTTTGACGTCGGCGATGAGGCGGTGCCAGCGTTCCTTGCCGGTGCGGGCGTCGAGGCAGACGAGGTAGTTGTCCGGGGTTTCGAAGTAGAGCCAGTTGCCGTAGATGCCGACGCCGCGGTTGCCGATGTGGATGCCGCCCTTGGTTTTCCAGAAGTAATGCCAGAGGACGCGGCCGGTGCGGGCGTCGACGGCGTAGGCGTTATCGGGCATGGCGAAGTAGAGCACGCCATTGATCATCAGCGGGGTGGCGGCGATCCGGGCGCCGAAGAAAGAGAGAGCGTCGCCGGGGCCTTCCTTGGGCATGGGGCCTTCGCCGCCGACGATGGCGCCGAGCGGGCCGGGTGCGATGCGGCTGACCCAGGAGAGCGTCATGTGGCGGACGTTGGACTGATTGATCTGGGTGAGGGTGCTGAATCGGCGGCCGGAGTAATCGCCGTTGTAAGTGGGCCAGGCGGTAGTCGGCGGTTCGAGGAGTAAGTGCGGATCGAGTAACTGGCCGACGAGCGAAGGCACGCCGAGCGTGGCGGCGAGCAGGAGAGAGCGGATCTTCATTTCAGAGTAACCAGATAAGCCGTGAGATTGTGGATGTCGGTGTCGGTGTACTTGACGAGCATGTCGAGGTGGGCCTGGAGGGGATCGTGGACCACCACTTTGGGCGAATCGCCGTTGCGGGGGAAGGTGTAGTAGTCGCCGTCATCGGTAGTGAGGGAGACGGTGAAGTCGTCGAGCGAGTCGAGTTTGCCGGAGTACGTTTTGCCGTTGGCGAGCGTGACCGTGACGTGGGTGATGGTGCGCGGATCAGGCGGCTGGTTGCTGAACATGGCTTCGAAGCCTCCGACGCGGGGCATGAGGAAGCGGCTTTCGAGCGTGGCGGCGTCGTATTTGGCGCCGACGCCCTTGAGGTCGCCGGTGGGCGAGTGGCAATTGGCGCAATGCTGGGAGAAGTAAGCCTCGCCGATGGCGGCGTTGCCTGTGACGATGTTACCGATCTGGTAAGTGGACCGCTGAGCGGCATCGAAGACCTTCTGGTGAAGGAAGGTGGGCATGTCGAGGATCTGGTCCGATTTGAGAGGGAACTTCGGCATGCCCTTGCCGGGGCGGCCGTTTAAGATGACGGGGCCGATCTTGTCGCCTTTCTCGTCATCGAGGACAGTGACGGAGCGGATGAGGTCGGGTCCGCTGTCGCCGCCCTTGGCGTTGACGCCGTGGCAGAAGGAACATTGGGCCTCGAAGACGGTCTTGCCTCGTTCCACCGAAGCCTGGTCGAGGCCGGAGGTGGGCGCTCGACGCATGCCGCGCATGGCGGCGGGCGCCTGTGCGCTGGCTACGGTTGGGAGTAAGAGGATAAGAAGGCCCGAGTAAGTCAGGAGATACTTCTTCATGCGAGAATCTTCCGCATGTAATTCATACACTTAGTCACTTCCTCGACGGGAGTTCCCGCGCCCTGGTATTCGTATTCGATGAGGGCCGGGAGGGGATATTTGTTTTTCTTGAGCAGGAGCAGGACTTCGCGGATCGCGGTTTCGCCTTCGCCGAACGACTCGTTCGGGCCGTGGTTTTTCTTGCGGTCCTTGATATGAAGGTGGGTGATTTTGGCGTGGTTCTGCTCGATGAAGGCGACGGGGTCGTAGCCGGCGGCGGTGAAATGGCCGATGTCGAGGTTGATGCGGAACATTTTCGACAGGGCTAGCGCTTTGTTGAACGTTTCCGGCGTGGAGAATTCGTTGGGGTTGCTGGTTTGATCGTGGCCGTGGAAGGCGACGATGATGTCGTGTTTTTCGGCGGGGGCTTTGAGGCGCTCGGCCATGGAGACGCGGGTTGAGGTGGCGATGATTTTAGTGCCGAGTCCTTTGGTCTCTTCGAAGGTTTTTTCGATTTCGGCGTCGGTGAAGTCCTCGCCGTAGTTCATGGTGTAGGCGAAGATGCGGACGCCGGTCTCGTCGAATTTTTTGCGGACGCCTTCGAAGTAGGAGACGGGGGTGTTGAGGCGCCAGGTGCGGAGGTCTTCGCGGGCCTTTTTGGCTTCGGGGCTATTGCGGTAGGCGCGGAAGCGGGCCATCATTTCCTCCCGCGAGGGGGGCGGGGCGCCGGGGGTGGGGCGCGGGAAGGGCGGCATGGCGCCGGCCTGTTCGATTTGCGGGCTGAAGAGCTCGGTGATGCCGACGTCGCACTGCTTGAGGTCGTGGAGAACGATGCCGACGCTGTCGCCGTGCGGGCCGCGGGGTTCGGTGCGGAAGCTGTAGGTGACGGCGCCGATGGCTACGCCACCGACTTTGTCGGGGATCATGGACGCGCGGGATGCAAGCGGGGCTGCGAGGCCGGCGAAGACGGAGGCGGCGAACTCTCTGCGTGTAGGCATGAAGCGAATCAGTTTATCTCATGTCGAAGGCGTGATGGGCGCAGAGAAGGTTACGGGGCGCAGGGAGATTTGTGGGGGCGGAGGGGGTGGGGATTCGGGAGGTCCGTGCTGGTTTTCGGACCTTGAGAGGGGCGTTCGGTATGCAGGCGGCGGGTGCAATATTGTGGGTTACGGGGCAACGAACATGGAACAACGCTCTTTTCGTTTCCGGGAACTGGCGGCCAAGACGGTGGTTTGCCACACGATCACTTATTTCGTCATGGGACTGCTGGCGTCGCACTTTCTGCATTACGCCGCGGAGTTCGACAAGCCTGGCTCGGGCATGCGGCCGTTCAGCAGCCCCTGGGTGACGGCGGGGCCGGTGCTGCAGCCGATTCGCGGGGTGATTTTCGCGTCGGTGTTCTGGCCGCTGCGGGGGTCTTTGTTCGGGCGGAGAAACGGCTGGATTGTGATGGGGTGGATGCTGGTGGCGATCGGGATCCTGTCGACGTTCGCGGCGGCGTCGGGTTCGGTTGAGGGAATGATTTACACGCCGGTCCCGGTGCTTGGGCAGATGCGGGGATGGCTGGAGGTGGTGCCGCAGGCGTTCCTGCTTTCGGCGCTGCTGTGTTACTGGGTGGATCATCCGGGGCGGAAGGGGATGAGTTGGGTGCTTGGGGCGGTCTTCTTTGTTGTGATCGCGCTGCCGTTGATGGGGCTTCTGATGGTGCTGCTGATGGCGCGATGAGGGTGGGGCGCGGCTAGGAGAATGCCGGAGGCGGCTGGTTAGGCGGCTCGGGAGACGCGAGTGAATGTGGCTTGAAGGGTGAGGGCGTTGAGGTGGAGTTCCCAGGCCGTGCCGGGTTCGTCGGAGATCTGCGGGATCCATGCCTCGGCTTCGCTGAACTTAGTGCGGATGGCGTCTCTCATGCGCGTTCAGCACAGCTTTTGCGAGTACCGGGGCCTAACGAAGGGGTAGAACACGGGCACGCGGACGGTTGGTCCAATCGAGTGTAACGATTGCGCCTTGCGCGAGTTCGGTTTCGCAATCGGCGAGGGCTTGGAGCAGGGACCGGCCGCGCGATTCGGGCGTGAGGGGTTCACCGCGCAGTAGGATGACGCTGGGTCCTATGCTTCCGGTATGCGCGAGGATTTGAGGAAAATCGAGATCATTCGT
>JAJYKC010000350.1 GCA_021788955.1 Acidobacteriota bacterium | reverse complement strand
GCCCAGTTCGCCCGGAGGCGCGGCCATCCAACGCGCCGCGCCGCGTCCCACCGCCACGCTTGCCAAAAGTGGCACGCCCGTCCATCGTTCCTTCGCGAACACCCGCGCGCCCTTGGGCATCGTGAACCGCGGCAGCGTCAGCGGATGCTCCCAGATGATCGGTAACTTCGGCGCCCTTTCATCCACGATGCTCGTCACATCCACATTCGGCGTTCCCGGAACAAACCCGAAACTCCCCGCCGCATCTGACTGCCCTTCGAGCACCAGCAGCGCGCCGTCCTGCACCTGTTTCAGCACATCGGCTCCCAGCGGCGCGCCGTTCCGCAGCACATAAATTGACACCGGCAACCCCGGACCGGACGGCATCCCGATAGAAGAAAAAATCGCCGGCCACGAACCCGGCTCCGCGCCAAGGATCGAAAACGTCGAAGGCTTCAGCGCGGCCGCACACGCATGCGGCAGCGCGGCCAGCACCAGCGCGCTAATGAGTGAACGCATACCAGAGCCCCGCCCGGAAGTCCCAGAAGTTCGGATGCCAGATGTTGTACCGGTTGATCGTGTACGCGCCGCGCAGCATCGCCAGCGAGAACAGCATCGACTTCGGCGTATCGGGCACCCGGAACCGAACGCCCGGCCCCGTGTCGACGAAGTTCGCCCAGTACTGCCGCAGGCTGTCGGTCGTCGCATCGAAGTTCCAGTAAACCTGCGCGCCGCCGAACGAGTAACCCGCCCGCGACTGCGTGTACACGAGAAAATCGTCCATAAACCGGCTCACGAACACCGCGTCCTCGTTGGTTTCAAAAAACGCTCCGCGCGAGCCGATCGTGTGCCCCAGTGCCTTCGCATACGAAAAGCCACCGCGATAGTCCGGAACCGCCGCCGGTAAATTCGGATGATTCGGCAGATAACTCACGCTCTCGCCCGCCTCAAACCAGCCAAAGACACCATGCCACGGATGGCTCGCCATCCCGAGCGCGAAGATCACCGAATTCTCCGATAAGTACTCCGGAAACGGGATCTGCCGCGTCGGCGCGATCTCACCAAGCGCATCGCCCACAAAGCGCGTCGAAGCGTACACATCGATCGGTAGCGACCCGAGCCGCATCGCCGTCTTGATCTGCGCGTAGCCGAACGCGTCGCCCCATCGGCTCGAGTAGAACGGATACGCCCAGAACGTCGTGTGAATCAACCGCGTCCCTGGCTCGATGTTCGAATACGCCTTGGAAGCCTCATCGGCGATGCTCTCGTCCGGACTCTGCTTCGCCCGCCGGAACCACTGCACCGCTTCCTTATCCTGGTGCAGCATGTTATACACCCAACCCAGCTTCAGCATCACCCAGTAATCTTCCGGATCGTCTTCGTGCGCCAGCGTCAGATACTTCAGCGCATCTTTCAAGTAACCCCTCTCGAGACTCGCCTTCGCCATCAGCTTCGCTTCCACGCTGGAACCGCCGGCGGAAGCGTGAGCCGAAGCAGGCGCGCCCACGCGCACCAGCGGAAGTTTCAACGCCGCCCGGACGCGGTTCGCCAACTCCACGTCCTTACCCGCCATCACCGCATCCAGCAGCGGACGCGCGCCCGCCGCGTCGTTCCTTTCCAGCCGCAGAAAACCCAACTGCGCCGTCGACAGCAGATCCGACGGATCCTGCTCGTGAATCTTGTCGAACTCGAGTTCCGCCTCCGCCTTCTGCTTCATCTCGAGCAGCAGATACGCCAGTTCCCTCCGCAATCGCAGGTTCGAAGGGTCAAGCTCCAGTGCGCGCCGGAACTCATACACAAACGGATACCGCCGCGGAAGCAGTTCCCGCGCCTGCTCGGCCGCCCGCGGACTCGCCCCACGGCTGGCATCGAGCAGCGCCGCCTTGGCGTCCTCGCTCTTCCCCATCGCCGTTTCCACTCGCCCCAGCGCCACCAGCAGTTCGCGATACTGCGGCTTCAAGCGCCACGCCGCCAGATAATGCTCGGCGGCTAACGGCAGTTCGTCGCGCTGCTCGGCCAATCGTGCCAACTCCTGATGCGCGCTGAAATTACCCGGCGAGATCCGTAGTGCATCCTGCCATCGGCGGATCCCCTCCGCCAGCGGTTGGTCGATGTTCTCGAACGCCTCTTCCGCGGTCGCGTTGCCCGTCTTCCGAATCCGGTCGAACACCCGCCGCGC
This sequence comes from Acidobacteriota bacterium, assembly GCA_021788955.1. The sequence goes on along the minus strand of JAJYKC010000350.1, from coordinate 2,267 downwards.
CTCCACCTGCTCGCCGGTCTCATACGCCAGAAACGCAAACTCGAGTGCCGCCGTCGCGTCGGACGGGTCCAGTTTCGCGGCCTCCGCAAACTCGTCCCGCGCCGCTGCGCTGTCGCCGGTCTTGAGCAGCGTATACGCCAGGTCCTTGTGCACGCCCGGCCTTCCTCCGCCAAGCCGGATCGCTTCCCGGAAACTCGCAATCGCCCTGTCGTAGTCCCGCGCCCGCAGAGCCGAATACGCCGTCTCCAGCGCCGCGTACGACGGCTTCGGGCTCTCCGCCCCAGCCATCGGCGCCACCACCGCAATCGCCAGAAGCATCACTCGGCACGCGTAAGCCACGGAAATCACGTAGTGCAGGCAAGCCGGTATAGTTCTCTCCACCCGGCAGGACAGGCGAGCGTACACTGGCCGACATTTGTGGTAGTGTGGAGGCTAGCAGCTCCCGCTGTTCCGCGTCCCGCACAAACCTTCACGAGGAGAGGATGCCTCAGGAATTTTTTGCCCGGGCGGTCGTGTTCCTACTGCTCGCAAACCCCACTCTGTCCGCCGCCGTATTCGGCCCGCTACTCACCAGCAGCAACTTAGGCAGCGGCACAAACGCCGTCAGCAACGTCATGGCATGGGACCCCGTGCGCGGCGGCTGGCTCGGCCTGTTTGCATCCGGCAACGGGCTGAGCCATGTGCAGGGCCTTGCCTACGGACCCGACGGCAACCTCTATGTAGCGAGCGAACAGACCGGCGAGATCCTCCGCTTTCAGGCCAACACCGGCAAATTCCTCGGGGTCTTCGCCACCGTGCAAAGCCCTGTCGGAATTACCTTCGGCCCAGATGGCGACCTGTATGTCGTCTCTAATAATCCCGACGGCGTCGTCCGCTGCAACGGAACCACCGGATCCGCCTGCACAGTCTTCGCCTCCCCCGCTGGCAATCTGATGAGTTCCCCGTTCATGGCCACTTTCGGTCCCGACGGCAAACTCTACGTCGCCAGCACCTTCAACAGCACAAGCCCCACCGCCGGCGGCGCCGTCCTTCAGTTCAACGGCGTCACGGGACAATTCGAGAAAGTCTTCGCCTCCGACCCCTCTCTGGGCGGCCCCACGGGCATCCTCTTCACCACCGACGGCAGTCTCCTCGTAAGCGATCTCCTCTTTTCTCAGATCCTCAAATTCAACTCGACAACCGGCGCCCTTGTCGGCGCCTTCGCCACCGGCGGAGCCCTCAACGGTCCCAGCCAACTCCTCGCCGGTCCCGGCGGCGACATCTACGTCGCCAACTCCTTCGCCGGCAATGTCCTCCGCTACGACGCGTCCGGCAACTACATCGACACCATCATCCCTTCCACAACCATAGGCCCCGGCGCCGTCAACTTCCTCGCCTTCGCCCCAGCCCTGCCCCAGCCCGCCATCAGTTCCAACGGCATCGTCAACGGCTTCGTCAACGCGGCCAGTTTCTCAGGCGGCGCCGTCTCCCCCGGCGAGATCCTCACCCTCTTCGGCACCAACATGGGACCCTCGCGCGGCTTTATTTATCAAATCGACTCCACCGGAAAAATTGCCGGCTACACGTCCGGAACCCGCGTCCTCTTCGACGGCGTCGCTGCCCCGGTCCTCTACGCGCAGCAAAACCAGGTCAGCGTCATCGCGCCCTACGGCATCGACGGCAAATCGCAAGTCAACATCCAGGTCGAATACCTCGGCCAGCCCTCCCTCGCCATATCGAGCCCCGTCGCCGTCACGACACCCGGTATTTTCACCTCCGCCCAAAACGGAACCGGCCAGGGAGCGATCCTCCTCTCCGACGGCCACACGGCAAACGACTCCACTCATCCCGCCGCCCGAGGCTCCGTCGTCTCGATCTTCGCCACCGGCGCCGGCCAAACCAACCCAACCGGCATCGACGGCGAATTCGCGCCTTCGCCCGCCCCCGCCCCCGCCCAAACCGTGAGCGTAATAATCGGCGGGCAGGATGCCGAAGTCGTCTACGCCGGCGGCTCACCCGGCTCGGTTGAGGGACTCCTCCAAATCAACGTCGTCGTGCCGCAGAGCGTCCCCTCCGGAAACGTCCCCGTCACCATCTCCATCGGACAGGGACAAGGCCAGCCCGGCGTCACGCTCGCCGTCAACTAATCGCGCGTTGCGATACAGTATCCGGTCATGATCGACCGCAGAGAATTCGCAAAGCTGGCAGCCCTCCCTCTTGCCCTGACGCCTGAACCCACCCGCGCCGCCGCCGCGCCCCGTATCAAGCTCGGCGACCAGCACGGCTCC
>JAJYKC010000349.1 GCA_021788955.1 Acidobacteriota bacterium | reverse complement strand
TACCACGGTGCACAAGCAGCCTACCTCACAACCAGGGTCTTCAGAAACTCAATCACGGCATCCCTCTCGTATGCTCCCAACCGCCCGAACTCCATCCTCGATCGCAGCGCCTCGCCACTGTGCGCCAGCACCGCTTCCCTCATCGTGGTGAACTGCCCATGATGGAAGTACGGCGGAGTGCTCGCCACGCCCCACAAACGCCGCGTGAGAAACCGCCGGTTGCCGGCGAAAAACGCCGCCGTCCCAGGCGTCCGCCCAGGATCAACCGGCTCGGCGTTCGGGTCCCCTGGCCCGGACGTAATATCGTGCAGTTTCAGATCCGTGAACGCTGGAACCCAAACTCCCCCATCGGAGTCCGGACGCAAACGCGGACCAGCAGTGGCCGCGCTCGTCAGGTCCACCGAAACCACGGGCTTGTCGCCGCCACGAAGACTGCCAAGCCCGTCATACGGCCCAGACGCAACGAACCATCGGTCCCGCCTGCCCAGCGGGAGCAAGGGCACGTGACACTCCGCGCAACCAATCTGGCGGAACTCCCTACGTCCGAGCGCCGCCGCCTCGCGCTCCGCTGCCGACTTCGGCGTCTGGGCGGCTGGAACCGGAAGGGCGGCCTCGAACAGGACCACCGCCGTAATGTCGGCGCGCGTCAATTCGTTCTTTACGCCATCCCCGTCCGGGTCTGTGCCGGCCCCCGCCATCTCCACAGGTTGCATCCCGTGATGCTGGTTGAACGCATTCACCGTGAACTCACGCAGTGTTCTGAACTGGCCAGACTGTCCCCACGGACGCACCGCAAGGTCCGGCGGATCCCTCGGTCCCCTGCTTGCCAGGCTCGGCATCGGCAAGCCCTCAATTAGCCCCGTGTCCCAGCTACCATCCGTGCCCCGCTGCAAAACCCCAAAATGAATCCCCTTGGTCACCAGTTCCGCCGAGCCACCCAGCGGAACGGAATCGCGAATTGCCACCAGATCCGCCGTCATCTCACGCGCAAGCATCTCGATAAATCCGGCCCCATACAGAGCCGGGGTGCGGCGCGAGTCGCCGATGTCCTCCAGAGTCACCGAACGGCCGCGTTCGTCCACTGAGCACCTCGCCGGCCGCCGGTCGGCGCCGTCAAAATCCGCGAAGTCAAACCGCTGCGCCATCACCATCGCGTTTGTCACGAACTCACCGCTCCCGCCCGCATAAGGAATGTTGTGGCATCCGGCGCACGAGTTGGCATCCGGCCCCGAAACACGGTTGAACGCCCGCGGAAACACCAAAGGCTCCGTCGCATCCGTAAGCGCAGCGCCCGTCCCCTTGCACATCGGCCGCCCCGCTCCTTCCTGAATCGTCCACCGCGCCTCGAACAACCGCCGCCCATACGCGATAAGCTCTCCCACCGGCGTGTGATACTCCTCGCCATCCCGCATGTGCCGCGCAATCGCAACCTCCCGCCCAAGCTCCACGCGGCCAAGCTGCCCGCATGCGCACAAGCCCGCACCCAACCACCCGGCAAGAACAGATCGAAGCGAGATGCGGCCACGAATCATCCCAAAGCATCCTCTTCAAGGAGCCGGAGCAACCCACGGAAGCAAGTTGCCGGAATCGACATCCTGGCCGACCGAATCCAAGTACTCTCCCTCGGCGTCCGTCCGGATCACCTGGAGCCAGGCCGACACCGCGATGGTTCCCCTCGCCAACTTATGCGCCGCCAGCCACGCCGCGGCTTTCCGCGTGTCAACCGGAATCTTGAACACCATGCTCTCCCCCGGCCGCAGCACGCGATAAGACTCAGGGCGCTGCTCGTTCGATGCCGCCATCGCAACGTCCTGGTAGTTCCTGCGCTCATCCGGGCCGATCGACACGCCGAAGCCGATGACCCGCCGCCCCGGCGCCGGTGCCTCCACCAGCGCCGGATCCGTGCCGATCGGAACTTCCACCGCATTCTTTCCCGCATTACTGAGCAGAACCTCCACGGCAGACCAGCCAGACCTGCCCCCAGTACTCGGAACCTGCCGTAGAATCACAACACTCACAGGAAACGGTGCCCTTTGCCGCTCCCGAAACTCGGCGATCTGCTCCGGGGTCCCGTCAAATGGCTGGCCGCCGAAGTGCCCAGCCATCCGGTGAGGAAGCGGGTACTGGATCTGCGGGTCCAGTGAAAGGTCGACATAAGCCACAGGCTCAGCCGCCCTCGCGCGCGGCGACGCCACGGCGAGAGCCACTAGCATCAGCAACCTCGTGCGATTCGTTATTGACATGGCTGATACGGGTACCAGTTGATCGCCAGGCCGGAAAGGTTACTCGGGGGCTCCTGCGCCGCCGCGCTTGTGATGGCGTTGAAGTAGCCCGTAATCGTGCCTTTCTCGTTCGTCGGAAAATTCCCGGCGCCGCTCGGCACTGCGAAGTCCTTCTCCGCCAGCGTCCCCGGGTTACTCTGCGAGTTCGCCGCATTGCCGTACGCCCAGTGACTGTTCGTCGAGCCAGCCTCGTGACTCACCACCAGGCTCACAATGTCGGAGATGTTTGCCCATCCCGAGCACGCCGGCCCCTGGTGCTGGTAGAACGTATCGCTCGAGTTGGTTATGCCCGGATTCAGTTCGTACGGAAAGCTCGCCGAAGGGCTGAGGCTGATCACCCACGCATACCCGGCGTTCGGCCCGCCACCTGCCTGGCCGTAGTTCCAATTGAAGCTCCCGGCGTACGTCGACTGCCCCAGGGATCCGTCCTCCGTCGTGGGCGGATATGGCAGCGTTGGCAATCCGTTTGTCCCATCCGCCACCTGCTGCGCCGCCGGCATGGCCACAGCCCATCCCGTCCGCGGCGTGACTGTAAGCGTCGCCGAGGCGTTCCTGGTGCTACCGCAGGGTGATATCGACGCCGTCACCGTTCCGCCCTCCACCACGGTTCCGGACCACGTGAGCTGGCTCCCCGCCCCCGTTACCGTCGCGCTCCCCTGAAACGTCCAGCTATTCACCTCGCTCGCCGCGATCCCGTGAACGGTACAGCTTCCCGTCCCCCCTCGGACGTATGAGCCGCAGACCAGGTTGTAGCTCTCCGCACAACCGGTCTGCACCTCCGGATACTGCACTGGGCAGCCCGGAAGCGGTGAAGCGCAGATCTGCCCGGCGTATACAGGAAGCTCGCCAAAAGACGCCGTCACGCCGTAGTCTCCTGGTGAATCGCCCGAGACCAGGCCCGTGTTGCTCCCGACGGACGCGACACTCGAATTGCTGCTCGACCAACCCGAACTCCCCGTGTAATTGTACTGATACCCCGTGTCCCATGTATAAAAATCGTCCAACTGCAGCGTCGAGGTAACCTCGACGGGAGCATCCCCAGGCGACATCGAGACATTCGTAAACCCGTCGCACGTCTCGCACGTCGGGCCGCAGGTCGCCGACGCCGCGTTGTAAACTCCACCGGACAGCGCAATCGTGAACCGCTCCGTCGTATCGTTCTTCGGACCCGTCAGCAGCGCGCTGCCCTCGGTCGGGCCAGGTGGCATGACCCGCCCCGCCGCATCTGCCTTCCCACTCGAATACAGATCGAACAGGTCCACCATCATCGTCGCCCCCGCCGCCAGGCGCACCGGAACGCTGTATAGTAGCCGCCCATCGCTGGCCACCAGCAGCAACTCCGCCTGCTGCGCAATCGAGAGCGGGTTCCACAGGGTGTACATCGTGTCAAACCCACGCCCGTAGGTCCAGTAAACGGAGCTGACACCCGCGCTCCGGCCAACGCCGTGCGGCTCAACGGTGAATACGTAGCTTCCCGTCGCGTCCACGCTCGTCGTCACCGCCAGGACATCCTGCGCCATACCGTTGAACGAGAAGCTGAAGTTAAACGCCTCTGGCGCCCCGCCGGGAAAAGCGGGAATAGCGACCGGCCGGGCCTGGCCCGGCTGAAGCGTCAATTCCGCCAGATCCAGCCTCTGGGCTACCCCGCCCGCCATCCAACTGACGAAGCTATGCACGGTGCGCGCCGCAGTGGCCACATTACGCAGGTAGACGTAAGGCTTGAACACGATTCCTTTCGGGAACCCCATCATCGCATCGGCTGGCCCGTTCATCATCCCCACGCTAGCAAACTGCACCGGACCCGCGTTCGCGGACGCGGGCATGGCGGCCATCCCAGCCTCCCCCTCCATCGCCAGCCGCACCTCCGCCGAATGCCCCGCCGCGTCGTCCTCGATGCCCGCCCCAACTAAAAGGTCGTCAATTCCACCCGTATATTGAACGCGCAAGCCACCGACATCCCCCTGCGCCGGGAAGTCAACAGGTACAAACACCGTCCCGCCCCCGGGCGCCGCGAACTCACGACTCGAAACCACGCCGCCCTCCCGGTCGAGCATTACGACCGTCGCCGTCGCGCTCGCCGCGCCCGTGTTAGTCACCGCCACAAACACGTGAGGAGACGCCGTTACCCGCCACCACACGCCTTCGAGCGTA
>JAJYKC010000348.1 GCA_021788955.1 Acidobacteriota bacterium | reverse complement strand
GTTTCTCGGCCGGCGCTCACCTCGCGGCAGCACTCAGCACTCACTTCGACCACCGCCTCTACGACCCCGTCGACGCCGACGACGAACTGAGTTGCCGTCCCGACTTCGCCGTTATCATCTACCCCGGCTACCTCGCGCTCGCCGACAAGAACTTCGCCCCGAACCCCAACATTCCTGTCACCAGCCAGACACCGCCGTCATTCATCCTGCAAGCCGAAGACGACCCCGTCCACGTCGAAAACGCAGTGGTGTATTTCCAGGCCCTCAAGAGCGCCAAAGTTCCGGCCGAACTGCACATCTACGCTCAAGGCGGCCACGGCTACGGCCTCCGCCGCACCGCGCTTCCCATCACGACGTGGCCCCGCAGGGTGGAAACGTGGCTTCAGACGATTCACATGTTGGGCGCGGCTAAAGCCGCCGGCGGAACGGCGAACTGAATTCGCCGGGGCGCCTATCTAGCGAATCGGGTGGCGAAGGCGTACACTCACCGTACATGGACGCGAAAACCGCTGCGCGCCAACGTCTCGAATCCCAGCGCGACTCCCTCGTCGAACTCAGCCACCGCATCCACGCGCACCCGGAATTAGGCTTTGAGGAAGAACGTTCCTCGACGTGGCTCTGCGAATCTCTCGCGAACCTCGGGTTTGCCGTCGAGCAGGGCATCTGCGATCTTCCCACCGCGTTCCGCGCCCGCTTCGGCAACGGACCGTTGAAAGTCGCCATCTGCGCGGAGTACGATTCTTTGCCGGGTATCGGCCACGCGTGCGGCCACAACATCATCGCCGCCTCCGCCGTGGGCGCGGCACTCGCCGCCGCCGAGGTCGCCGATGAGGTTGGACTCACTGTGACCGTGTTAGGTACTCCGGCGGAAGAAGTAGGCAACGCAAGTGGCAAGATCCTTCTGCTCGAACGCGGCGCATTCGGCGACGTACACGCGGCGATGATGGTCCATCCCGCTCCGTTCGACATGCTCCGCGCCAAGATCATTGCCGCCTCAATGTTCGAGGTTACCTATACCGGCAAAGAATCCCACGCCTCCGCGTTCCCCGAGCTGGGCATCAACGCAGCCGACGCGCTAACGATCGCTCAGACCGCCATCGGTCTTCTGCGACAGCACATCCGCGGCTCGGACCGCATCCACGGCATCATCACGAATGGGGGCACTGCTCCCAACGTCGTCCCCGCGCACACGGCGGCGAAGTACCTTATCCGTTCGGAAACCCTCGCTCAGTTGAACGACCTGCGGCCTAAGGTCCACCGCTGCTTTGAAGCCGGAGCCCTCGCCACGGGCGCGAAACTCGCCATTCTCGGCGGGGATAAGCCGTATGCCGAGATGCGGCACGACGACGCGATGGCCGCGCTGTACCGGAGGAACTCCGAAGCTCTGGGCCGGCCCTTTCCCAATCTCGGAGAGTGGGAAACGCGCCCCCTCGCCTCCACAGACATGGGTAATGTTTCTCTCGCTGTCCCCTCTATTCATCCCACGATCGGCATCAACTCGTTACCGGCGGTGAATCATCAGCCCGAATTCACCGCTCACTGCGTGACGCCAGATGCGGACAAAGCGCTCGCGGACGGGGCCCTCGCGATGGCCTGGACCTGCATCGACCTTGCAAATGATGCGGCTCTACGCCAACGCCTGATCGCCCGCGCCTGAATCACTTCCGCAATCAAAAAAAGGCCGGGGAATCGCTTCCCCGGCCTTTTCTGTTTACTACTCTCGCGTCTGCGAGAGAGCCGCCCTTACTTCGGGCAGCCCTTCGCCTTGACGGCCTGCTCGGGCGCCGGCTTGGCCCCGGCAGCGGCCGACGGCATCGGAGCGCCGTTCGGCACGAGCCAGATCTCCACACGCCGGTACTTGGCGTTGGAGTCTGTGCCAACCGCCTGGCCCTTGCGCTCCCGCACCGAAGCCTCGCAAGTCCGCGTCTTGAACTCGGAGTTCGGGTCGTTGGTCGTCCCGGTCCAGTCCAGCTTCACGCGCGACAGTTCCAGCTTCTGGCAGGTGCCGGTGCCCGCGGTCAGCACCGCGGCAGCATTCAGCGCGCGCTCCTCGTCGAGGTGGCGCGGATGCCGCTTGGTGCCGTGATGACGCGCTTCACGCGAGTCCTCATGACCGATCAGCACTACGGTCGAGTCAGGATCCGCCGCCATCTGCTTGTACAGATCCTCGATGATGCGCTTGGCGCAGTTGTTCACGCGCGAGCTTCCCGACGGGAATACGATGTCGTCAAGCTGCGTCGCCTTCTTCTCGACCGGCGGCGGCGGCGGCGGCGGCGGCGCGGGCTTCGTCACGCTCAGGGCGACTTCGCAGTTCGCGCTCGCGCCCTTGGCGTCCGTCACCTTGCCGTTCACCGTCACCTTCTTTGAGGCGCCCGGCTCAACCGACACGCCCTGCGAGTTGTAAGTTGCGTTCGAGTTGCCCTCGATCGAACCTTCGCTCGCAGTCCACGAATACGTCAGTTGGCCGCTGCACTCGGAACTCGTCGCGTTCCCGGTGACGGCGCTCGTGCCGCCCACCTCGAACTCGGTTGGATTCGCCGAGCACGCCAGGGTCGGCGCTTTGTATTCCTTCATGTGAACTTCGAGCGTCCGGTCCGCGGGCATTGCCGGGGTTTTCTTGTTCGCCCGGAGCTCCGGTTTGGTGTAAGAACTTGCGTCCGGCTCGACGTGCGCGGCCACGTTCAGCGGGCCGCTATCCGGCGCCGTTACGGTGAGTTCGGGCGCGTTGGTGTTCTGATCCTGGCCGTTCACAGTCCATTTGTACTTCGGCGTGTGATTGCCGAAGTTGTCGGTGACCGGCAGTTTGAATGTTGCCTTCTCGCCGGGGCACAGCGCCGCCGGTCCGTCGATCGCCGCCGGAACGGTGAACACATGCGTCAGCGGCGGTGCACCCTTGCCCAGGTACAACGTAAAGCCCGCTGTGGCCTGGTAGCCGGGAATTGCTCCGCCCTGGGCGATCGTGATCCCCGTATCCGGACCCGAGCGTGGCAGCCGGAACGTCGGGGTCTGAATGACGTTTCCGCGCACGTCCACGCGTAGGCCGAAACGATCCGTCATCTTGTACTTAATGCCGCCACCGTACTGAATGATTCCGATCCCATAATTGAACGCCTGCTTCCAGCTATTACCCAGCGCGATCGGCCCTGCCGCGCCAAATAATGGATTGTTCGGATCCCCGGCCTGGTCCTTTGCCTTTTGGATCGGGCCAAACCAGTTCAACCCGCCCTGCACAGTCAGGAACGGGCGGAACCTGCTCTCGGGAGGCGTCAAGTACAGGATCGGTCCCACCGTGAACTGGCGGGTCCGGGCACCGAACGAAGCGGTGTTTCCGTAGACTCCCGGGACATTCGTATAGCGGACGTTCTGATCACCGAAAAGCACCGACGATTCTTCGAGGCCGACATAGCGCCACCAGTTTTCGTCGACGCGCAGGCCCATAACGCCGCCCGTGACCATCTTCACGCCCAGGGGCGCGCCGCTGAACTGGGTCGCCTGTTTGGTATCCCAACCCTGCACGCCACCGAACAAGTTGATTTCTACAATGTCTTTGCCCTCTTGGGCAAGCAACGAACCCGCAGAGGCGAGGCACAACAACGCCCCGGCCAGAATGGATTTTCGCGAGTGACTCACTGATATCCCTCCGCAGCTAAAATTTCTTCTGCTTAGATTATGTTGACCAACCACACCAGCCGGACCGCCCGACTTCGGGACCGGCCGAAACCACTTCTTCTAGAATATCTCAAATCCGGTTCTTTGTTTTCATCAATTTGACTCTCCAGCCCCTGCCGGGTGCGTCGAAGCTGCTGACACGGCCGTTCTTTCCGTATAGACCCCACTCGCCCTGCTCACCACTACGAGGCCGTCTGAAGCCCCTTCCGCACCCGGCAAAATCGACCGGATCCAGATCTGATCCAGTCCGGTCGTATCCCGCTTCTTCCACGTCGCGCCACCGTCGGTGCTTTCATAAATCCTGTCCCCTTCCGCCGCATAGAGACGGTGGTGCTCGCCGAGGCCAAATGCCACGGCATTGAACCAGCCTTTGACTGGCAGACCCTTCTCGCAGACAGTCCACGACTTGCCTTCATCTACGCTGAGCAGCAATCCGGCTGACGTTGCAGCTATCATTGTCCTGGCGTCGCCCTCATCGAGCGCCAGGTCGTAGATGGCCTCCGGATTCCGCGGCAGCTTAAGCGTTGTCCATGTCGCCCCCCCGTCGGAGGAGAACCACAAACCAGCGGTTGTTCGCAACGCGAGCGCGCGGCTTCCCCGCCGCGGGATATAGACGTCCAACACCGCCTGCCCTGCGGCTCCACTGGGAATCAACTTCCAATACACGCCCCCATCCGTGCTTACAAACAAACCATCGCTCGTCCCCGCGTACAGTGTCCCGCCGCCCGAATCATAGCGGAGTGCAAAAACGCGCATCCCCTCGAG
>JAJYKC010000347.1 GCA_021788955.1 Acidobacteriota bacterium | reverse complement strand
AGTAGGAGTCGTTGGAGTTGAGGGCGTAGTCGCGGGCGTAGAAGAACGCGGAGCCGTGGAACTGGGTGCCGCCGGATTTGGCGACGGTGCTGACGACGGCGGGGCCCTTCTGGTTTTCGGCGCTGAAGTTGGAGGTCTGTACGCGGAACTCGGCGATCATATCGGAGTTCGGGTTGACCGGGGTGTCGCAGTTGCAGCCTGGGTCCGAGGCGTGGGCGCCGTCGGCGAGGATGTCGAGGGAGTTCGAGGGCAGGCCGTTATAGGAGTAGGCGTTGTTGAGGGGGCTTTGGCTGCCGCCATCGCCGTTGGCGTTGATGCCGATGACCTGTCCGGTGTAGTTCGCCTTGTTCGAGGTGCCGTTCTGGATGCCGAAACCCGGCATGATCTTCAAGTACTCGGCGGCGTTGCTGCCGACCTGGATGAAGTTGTCGAGCTCTTTTGAGGTGAGCGTCTGGGAGATTTCGCCCGAGTCGACGGGCACGACGGAGGTGGCGACGCCGGTGACTTCGATGGTCTGGGAGGTGCTGCCGACCTGAAGACTGACGTTGACGTTGCGTTTTTCGCCGGCGAGGATGGACAAGCCGGTGGCCTGCCAACTGACAAAGCCCTTGGCCTCGACATTGAGCTTATACGTGAAGTTGCCGACGGCGACGGAGGCGAAGGTGTAGTAGCCGTCGGAGTTGGCGACGGTTTCACGGACGGAGCCGGACTGTTCGTTGGTCAGCTTGACGCTAGCGCCGGGGATGACCGCGCCGGTCTGGTCCGAGACGACGCCGGTCAGGGTCGCATAGATCGCCTGCGCGGGCAGGTTCATGGCCAGCAGCAGAAACAGAGACACTCCGACGAGGAGCTTCAAACAATTTTTCATGGCCTTATTTGCCACCTCACTAGGCATTGGCTGAAAACCCTTTCCTTGTGGCCTGACGTGAAGAAGAGGTCAGGCAGAACGACAGCGGTTCGGGCGTGCCGGGCTCGATGGCCGGGAGTCATCCGTGGCCGACCTTACGGAGTTGTGAACTCGTTACAGGGATGGGCATGCTCGCAACAAACCTTTGTCCATAGTAGGTTCGTGTTAGCCGCATAGAAAGGCTAAAGCAGTTAACGTTAGGGATTTCGAACAGTTAACGCAAGTAAAGCGATACTTTTCAACGATGTAACTTGCGGAATCCCACAGTTAGAACTTGGGGTTAATGGGGCGGTTCACGGGGCCACCCTGGACCGGTGATATGCTATGGCCACGGGTGGTCCTTGTGGCGGTATCGGGGAAACCCGAGTTGCAAACGCGATACGCAGACATTGATCCACGCCACTGCGCCGGTGGTCGCGTCTCCCGGGGTGAGCGTTGGAGGGGTCGGGGAGTGGGGGTTCCACAGCCAGTCCGGGGTGTATTGAACCGTACACATTTGAAAATCTGGGGATGACCGGCAAGATGTCGGAGAACGACCGGCGGTTAGAACGGGCGGAGGTTGAGCATCTGCTCAGCTCCGGGATGTTTCAACGGGCGCCGCTGCTGGCCCGGTTGCTGACGTATGTCTGCGAGAAGTCTTTGTCCGGGAAGGCGGACGAGCTAAAGGAATACAACATTGCGGTGGAGGCACTCGGGCGGCTGGCGGACTTCGACCAGCGGCGGGACGCAATTGTCCGGGTGGAGGCGCACCGGCTTCGCAAGCGGCTGGACGCGTATTACGAGGGGGAAGGGGCGGGCCGGCCGGTACGTATTGTACTGGCGCCGGGAAAGTATGTGCCGGAGTTTGTGCGGCGGGCAGCGGCGGCGCCTGAGAAGAGCGCCCAGGCTGTTGCGCCGGCTCCGCAGCGGCCGGCGGTGATAGACCGGGGTCTGGTGGTTGTACTGGCGGGACTGGGACTGCTGGGATTGGGTCTGGTGTTGTGGACGACGATGCACCGGCGCGCGCTGGCGAGTGGGACGCTGCCGATGCCGGCGGGCACGGTGAGGATTCTGGCGGGTGCGGAGGAAGGCGGAATGGACGGGGACGGGAACGCTTGGCTGGCGGACCGGTTCTACTCGGGGGGCGAGGCGCGGAGCAACCCGGTGGGGAGCGTTCAGGGGGTGGACGCGGGTCTGCTGTTCCGGGCGCGGCGCGAGGGCGCTTTCGCCTACGCGATTCCGCTCAACGAAGGGATCTACGAGTTGAGGCTGTATTTCGCCGAGACGGAGTTCGGAGCCAACGGGGCCAGCGGCGGAGCGGAGACGAGCCGGATTTTCCATGTGACGGCGAACGGGAAGATGCTGCTGCCGTACTTCGACGTGGCGAGCGATGCGGGGGCGGGCGAAGCGGACGAGCGGGTATTCACCGGAGTCTCGCCGGGCGGGGACGGCAAGCTGCACTTGTCGTTTCGCGGGCAAATCGGGCAGGCGCTGCTGAACGCGATCGAGATCACGCCGGGGGACAGCGGAGGGCTGAAGCCGATCCGGATCCTGTGCCAGGAGCATCCTTACGCGGACCGGCTCGGGCGCATCTGGGGTTCGGACCGTTATTTCCGGGGCGGCAAGCTGGTGGAGAGGCCTTTGCTCGAGGGAGATCCGGAGGACGGGAACCTCTATACGGGGGAGCGGTTCGGGAACCTGGTGTACACGATTCCGGCGGCGGCGGGGCGATACGACATCACGCTGCACTTTGCCGAGCGGTGGTTCGGGCCGGGGATGCCGGGCCGCGGGGGAGTTGGCAACCGGCGGTTCGACATTCTTTGCAACGGGACGACGCTGGCCCGGAACTTCGACATTCTGGCGGAAGCGGGGGCTCCGGACAAGGCGGTAGTGAAAGTGTTCCGGAACCTGGAGCCGAACCCGCAGGGCAAGCTGGTGCTGTCGCTGGAGCCGTCGGCGAACTACGCATTAGTCAATGCGATAGAAGTGACGCCGTCTCATCGGTAAAGGCCGCGGCGCATATACTGGGATTCGGTTGAGCGGGAGAGACGTGTTCCGAATTGCATTCTGTATGGGTGTTCTGGCTACGTGTGCGTGCCTCGCGCTGGCGCAGGAGGGGAGCGAAGACGCGGCCACGGCGTATCGCCGCGGCGTGGCGTTGCACCAGGCGGGGGACCTGAATGGGGCGATCCGCGAATATCAGGCCTCGCTGAAGCTCGACCCGGCGAATCCACAGGCGTTGTCGAACCTGGGAGCGGCGTATGCGGCCGAGGGGCGGTACGACGATGCGATTGCGGAGTATAACAAGGCGCTGGCGCTCGATGGCTCGATCGAGGGCGTGCGGCTGAACCTTGGGCTGGCGTATTACAAATCGGCACGATATGGGGAAGCGGAGAAGGAATTTGCTGCGGTGCATCAGACGGCGCCGGAGGATGTGAGGCCGGCGCTGCTCGATGCCGACTGCGCGCTGCGGACCGGGCAGGCGAAGGAGGCGGCGGATGTGCTGGCTCCGTATGCATCGGGGAACGAGCAGAACCTGGCTTACGACTACCTGTACGGGATGGCTCTGATCCGGTCCGGACAGGTGGAGGCGGGGCAGGTTTGGGTGAACCGCGTAATGCGGGATGGGGACTCGGCGGAGGCGCATTATCTGCTCGGGGCGAGTCTGCTGGGCAAGGGGGATTATCCGAAGGCGGCGGCGGAACTGGGGCAGGCGGCGGCGAAGAAGCCGGATTTGCCCGGGCTGGAATCCTACTACGGGCAAGCGCTGCTGGCAACGGGAGACGGGGATGGCGCGGAGGCGGCGTTCCGCAAGGCGCTGGCCGCGGATGCGAACGATTTTGACGCCAACATGCAGTTGGCGGCGATTCTGGCCCAGCGCGGGCATCCGGGTGAGGCGCTGCCGCTGGTTCAGCGGGCCGCCGAGGCGCGGCCGGCATCGCCCGAGGCGCACGTGGCGCTGGCGAATCTGCTGGAGGCGACCGGCGAGGGGGATGCGGCGCGCAAGGAGCGGGAGTATGTAGCGGCGACGTGGCCGGACTTTGCCCGCAAGCAAGAAAGCGCGGCGAAGGAGACGCGGCCCGTGGCGCATTTGCAAGGGAAGCAGGCGCCGGAGTTCCGGCTAGCGGAGTTGGCGTCGGGGCGGGCGGTGGAACTGGCGCAGTTTCGCGGCGCGCGGCCGGTGGTGCTGGTGTTCGGCAGCTATACGTGCCCGCAGTTGCGGCACGCGGCGGGGCCGCTGAACGGGCTTTCCGCGAAGTACGGGAAGCGGGCGGCGTTTCTGATGGTCTACATCCGCGAGGCGCATGGGGCGGGCGGCGGCGCCTGGCAGAGCACGGAGAACCAGCGCGAGGGGATCGACCTCGAGGATGCGAAGACGCCGGCGCAGCGCGAGGCGAATGCGAAGCTGTGCGCGCGGAGGCTGCACATCGGCTATCCGGTGCTGCCGGATGAGATGGCGGGGGAAGTGGAGGCGGCGTATGCGGCGTGGCCGAGCCGGGTGTACGTAGTGGGCAAGGACGGTGTGGTGCGGTATGAGACGGCGCTCGACGAGCAGAGCT
>JAJYKC010000346.1 GCA_021788955.1 Acidobacteriota bacterium | reverse complement strand
GCGGAGCGAGAACGGGCGGCCGCTGCCGATGGATGGCGAGGAGATGGCGGCGCTGTTGGCTTATATGCAGTGGCTGTCGCAGGGGCAGCGGGCGGGGGTGGCGTTTCCGGGGCGGGGGCTGGAGAAGTTGCCGGCGCTCGAAGGGGATGTGAAGCGCGGGGCGACGGTGTATTCGGACCAGTGCGCGCCGTGCCATGGGGACGATGGGCGCGGGAGTCCGCCGGTGCTGCCGGCGCTGTGGGGGCAGGACGCGTATAACGACGGGGCGGGGATGAACCAGGTGAAGAAGATGGCGGCGTTTGTGCATTACAACATGCCGCAGAACTGTCCGGGGAGTTTGACGGCGCAAGAGGCTTATGATGTGGCGGCTTATGTGGATTCGAAGCCGCATACGCGGTTTGACGGGGCGCGGCCTTGAAAGATAGAGTAGGTAATGTAGTTTCGCCTGCGTCCCCATCGTCTAGCCCGGCCTAGGACACCGCCCTTTCACGGCGATAACGGGGGTTCGAATCCCCCTGGGGACGCCAATTCCAGTTGAAAGTTTTTTCCAGATGGAGAAGCGGTATTGGCCGTCGCTTTCTTTATCGCAATCAGACACAATGAAAGGGATGCGGCAGGTCCTCATTTATCGAGGGGAGGATGGCTACTGGGTTGCCGAGTGCCCCAGTCTTCCCGGTTGCGTATCTCAGGGAGAGACACAAGACTCCGCACTCGCCAACATCAGGGAAGCTATAGAAGCCTATGTTGGCGCTCTCGAAGCTGACAGGCTGCCAGTGCCTGAGGATCGGTTCGACGCACGTCTCGTTACGGTGTGAGCCATCTTCCCGTTATTGCTGGCCGGGCATGCTTGCACGCTTTGAAGAAAGTTGGCTTCCGTGCTGTGCGCGTCTTTAGGAGCCAGAAGCCGGGAGTAAGAAGCCGGAACGGCTTCAGGGCAGTAGTTCGAGGGATCGGCTGAGGCTTGGGCCGACGCGGATGGCTCCGAAATCGCGCCGGTCGGTGGTGAGAACCCGGAAGATGCGACGACGCTCTGCTACGGCTGCTAAAGTTCCGTCGACCAGTCCGAGACCGAGACCATCGAATCTGGCATCCAGTTCCATCGCCCTGGCGATATCTGTTGGAAGGGGTAGTTCGTATTCGTAGCGCGTCGCGGGGTCGAAGATTTCGGCGACCAATTTGCGCATCGCCTTACGCTCGTCACGAAGGAAGTAGTCCACTTCCGCCAGGACGAGGCCGGGAATGATGACCGCGGCCGCGGAGGTGAGGACCTTTTCGTATTCCGGAAAGCTCGGCTCGCCAGTGTGCGTTCGAGCGAGGGCCCGAAGGAGTCCGCCGGTGTCGGCGATGAGGGGCGGGATCAATTCTCGATATCCCGGAAGAGTTCGGATTCATCGCCAAGCTTGGTATTGGTCGACTCGAACAGGAGCGTGGATGGGGGCCTGCGCCCCGAGTAGTAGCGAGACGCAACTACCCGGAGGCCTTTCCGGATCAGGTCCGAGGCAGACAGCCCATCGGCGCGAGCGCGCTTGAGGGCGCGAACATCCTCCTCGTCGAGGCGGACCGTCGTGGAAACATAGCGTGCCATACATTCACCATACAACATTCCGGATTCGCGGGCTGCGCGCGGCGGGTGCGCGGCTTGTGCGCCGATCAGGCGAGTGGATTGCGCCATTTGAGCGCGGTGAAGCGGGCGAAGTCGGTATCGGTTGAGCAGAGTCCGGCGCCGTGTTCGATCGCCAGGGCGGCGAGGTGGGCATCCGAGGTGAGGTTGCCTGCGGTTCCGAGCGGTAGCATCAGGTCGCGGAGTGTGCGGAAGTGGTGTGCCGTTGGTTCGGGCACGGTGACGGAGGGCTGTTTGAGCCATTCGCCGACGAGGCCGAAGGCCGTCTCGACGGGTAGTGGTTTCTGAAACAGGCCGGGCCGTGTCGCGAGGCGAAGAAATGCGAGAAGCACGATCCAGGGCAGTCCCACGGTTTCCGTGCCTGAGACCGCCGCCTCCAGCCATGCCTTCGCCTTTCGATGCTGGGGAGCGTTGGTATTGACGGCGTAGATAAGCAGGTTGACGTCGACGACAATCATTTGCGAAGCGCGAGCTTTCGACCCAATTCTTCGTCCTCGATGTTGGCTGCCGTTTGCAGGGCTTTGTCCCATCGGAAGTTTTGTTCCGCGCCGAGGGAGAAGGACTGTTGGGTGAAGCGATGCTTTCTCTTGGGCGGCTGGGTCAGGCCGGCTCTGACCGCGGAATTGATCGCCTCTTTGAAGGAGAGCCCACGCTCCTTCATTGCGGTTCGGATCAGGGTCTGGACATCCGGATCGAGGGTGATCGTGGTCCGCATGGTTGCATCATAGCATCAGAATGATTGCTGTCATGATGCCCGGCGGGGGGGCGGGTCCGTTTGGGGACGGTCGATTTTTGAGGAGCCGAGCGCCGGGATGGCTCCAGGGTGAAAACCGGCCGCGCCATAGATTCGCCGTAGAAGAATCGCGCGGCTACGGAACTGTCATGCCGCCGTCGACGGTGAGGGCCTGGCCGACGACGTAGCTTGCCGCCGGGCTGCAGAGCCAGAGGACGGCGGCGGCGATTTCCTCGGGCCGGCCCGCGCGGCCGATGGGGACGTGCCTGGCTATTTCGGCGTAGGCTTGCTCGTCGCCGGCCACGACATCACGGGCGATCTGCGTGTCGATCAGTCCGGGATTGACGGCGTTGACGTGGATGCCGTGCTTGATGTACTCGAGAGCGGCTGTGCGCGTGAGTCCGACCACACCGTGCTTGGAGGCGATGTAGGAGGCGATGCCGGGGTTGCCGGTCAAGGCGCCGACCGAGGCGTTGTTGACGATCGCGCCACTGCCCTGGCGTTGCATTTGGCGCAGTTCGTGCTTCATTGCACTCCAGACGCCGCGCAGGTTGATCCCGATCACGCGGTCCCAATCTTCGCGGGTGCTGTCGGCGGTTGGGGCGATGCGGGCCATGACTCCGGCGTTGTTGAAGGCGGCGTCGAGCCGGCCGAAGTCGGCAACGGTGCGGTCCACCATCGCCGCCACTTGTGCGTCGTCGCTCACGTCGCATCGGACGGCGATTGCCTTGTGACCGCCGGCGGTGAGTTTCCGCGCGGCGGCCTGCACGGCCTCTTCGTTGACGTCGGCGAGGACGACGGCGGCGCCTGCCTCGGCGAAAGCGTTTCCGGTGGCCAGTCCCATGCCTGCGGCGGCGCCGGTGACGAGGGCTACTTTCCCTGTGAAATCCAGTGGGTTGTTCATGGTGTCATTCCTCCTCGCGTCGATTTACGGGCGCAGGAGGGCCTTGATGGCGCGGCGCTCATCCATCGCTTTGTAGCCTTCCGCAACCTGGTCTAATGGCAGCTCGAGGTCAAAGACCTTTCCGGGGTTGATTGCGCCTTCCAGCACCAGACCGATCAGTTTGGGCAAGTAGCGGCGAACGGGCGCGGGGCCGCCATGGAGGTGGACGTGGGCGTAGAACAGTTGGGTCCCGTCGAGATTCACCTCATGCGGAACGCCGACGTAGGCGACGAAGCCGCCCGGGCGGGTGGATTGAATCGCCTGTTGCATCGACTCCTGTGTGCCGACGCATTCGAGGACCGAATCGACGCCGATGCCCTTGGTGAGATCCTTGATGCGCGCGACTCCTTCGGCGCCGCGCTCGGTGATGATGTCTGTGGCGCCAAACTCGCGCGCGAGCTTCTGCCGGGATTCGTGGCGGCTCATGGCGACGATGCGTCCGGCGCCCATCTGTCTGGCCGAGAGCACGCCGAGCAGACCGACGGCTCCGTCGCCGACGACTACGACGGTAGATCCCGGCTTCACGTTGGCGGCATCGGCGGCGAACCAACCGGTGCCTAACACGTCCGATGTGGTGAGCAGGCTCGGGAGGAGGGCGGCGGGCGGCGCGCCCGGCGTAGGCACGAGGGTCCCATCCGCCTGAGGCACGCGCAGAAACGGGGCCTGCGCCCTCGACATGAACTCACGATGAACGCAGGAGGAGGGGTAGCCGAATTGGCAGTGCGCACACGTATTGTCGGAAGTGGCGAACGAGCCGATCACGAACTGGCCCGGCTTGACGAGCTTGACTGCGCTGCCGACCTCTTCGACGAAGCCGCAGTACTCGTGGCCCATCGGCGTAGGGCCGTTGATGGGCTGCAGGCCACGGTAGGGCCAAAGGTCCGAACCGCAGACGCAGGTGGCCGCGATGCGGATTACCGCGTCGGTTGGTTCGACGATCTTCGGGTCCGGCTGGTCCTCGAAGCGTATATCGCGTGGTTCGTAAAGAACTGTTGCTCGCATCGTTTCTCTCCGTGGGTTACGGCGCCGTGAGTTCCTTGCTTCGGCCGTCTTCGTTTCTCAATTTCAATGTATTGCAAGGGCGTCCGGCGCGCTTTCCTGATTCTGCCGATTCTTTGCCTGATCCTGTTTGGAGGGTAGGTTTTGTGTACA
>JAJYKC010000345.1 GCA_021788955.1 Acidobacteriota bacterium | reverse complement strand
TTCAGCCCCTCAAACGAATAGAGCTTCGTGATCCGCGTGTTGTGCATCGTGCCGTCGAGCTTTGCGATCGTCACTTCGTCGTTCAGCCGGAGCGTTCCGCCGAACACGCGGCCGATCGCGAGCCGGCCGAGGTAATCGCTGTAGTCGAGGTTGGCGACGAGTAGCTGCAGCGGGCCTTCAGGATCGCCCTTCGGAGGCGGGATCCGCTCGATGATCGTGTCGAACAGAGGCCGCAGATCGGCCACGCTGTCCTCCGGGCTCAGCCGCGCAATGCCGGCCTTCGCGTTGGTGTAGATTACCGGAAAATCGAGCTGGTCCTCGGTCGCGTCAAGGTCGATGAACAGGTCGTAGATTTCGTTCAGCACCTCCTGAATCCGCGAGTCGGGACGGTCGATTTTGTTGATCACCACAATCGGCGGCAGCTTGGCTTCGAGCGCTTTCATCAGCACATACCGCGTCTGCGGCAGCGGACCTTCGCTTGAATCGACCAGCAGCATCACGCCGTCGACAATCTTCATCGCGCGCTCGACTTCGCCGCCGAAGTCGCTGTGGCCGGGCGTGTCGACGATGTTGATCTTGACGCCGCCGTAGCGTACACCGGTGGTTTTCGCCAGAATCGTGATGCCGCGCTCACGCTCCAGTTCATTGGAATCCATCACGCGGTCTTCCACTTGTTCGTTGACGCGGAAGATGCCGCTCTGGCGCAGCATGGCGTCCACCAGCGTGGTTTTGCCGTGGTCGACGTGCGCGATGATCGCGATGTTGCGAATACTCTCGTTCGTTGGAACTGAAGACATGTAACTTTTATCGTGACATGAACGGCGAACTGACCGGATGTTGCCGCATTTCCGGACTTTGTTAGCTTAAAACGGATGGGACGGCGCCTCGGACAACATTTCCTCGTACGGGAGTCAATTCTCGCGTCCATTGCCGCGGCGGCGTGCCCGGAGGCGTGTGAAACCGTCATTGAAATCGGACCTGGGCGAGGCTCGCTTACTTCGCATCTGGTCGAACGCGCGGCGCGGGCCGTTGCGATCGAGATTGACCCGGTGCTGGCCCAGTACCTCCGCGAGAAATTCCGCGATTCGCCGAAGCTGGAAATCGTTGAGAGCGACGTTCTGCGCGCGCCCCTCGACGCCTACGGACCGGTTACCGTGGCGGGCAATCTGCCGTATTACATCACGTCCCCGATTGTCGAAAAGACGCTGGCTCTGGGTCCGCTGCTTCGCCGCGCCGTGTTCCTTGTCCAGCAGGAAGTCGCCGCGCGCCTCGCGGCTGTTCCCGGCACGCGCGATTACGGCTACCTCTCCGTAGCCGCCCAACTTCGGGCTGAAGTTTCGATTCTGTTCCCGGTTTCCCGCGCGGCGTTCCGGCCGCCGCCCAAGGTGGACTCCGCCGTGGTCCGTTTGCTCCCGCGCTCTGAGGCATCCGCTCCGACAGACACCGCCGCTTTGTTGAAATTCGCCAGTCTCTGCTTCCGGCAGAAGCGGAAAACGATTCGCAACAACCTTCTGGGCGCCTACCCAAAGGAACGCCTCGATGCTCTGGCCGAGTGCGGACGCCGCGCCGAACAACTTTCCATCGCCGAACTCGCCGCCCTGCATCGCACGCTGACTGCGGTCTGATGAGGCATGCTTCGGCCTTCGCGCTCGATTTCAGAAAAGCTTCAGCTTCAGGCGTCATACTGAGAGATCCGATGCGCACCCCCCGCGGATATCTCCGCCGGATTTCTCTCCTGATGTGGCTCCTTGGCTGGGCGGCAGGCACACTCATGGCCCAGACTGGCACGCTTCGCGGCCGCGTGCTCGACACGAGCGGCGCGATCGTACCTGGCGCATCGATCACGGTTGAAGGCCCCTCGGGCACGCGCCGCACCACGGTCAGCAAGGACGACGGTTCCTACACTTTCCCGTCGCTTCTCCCTGGCTTGTACCATGTCCACGCCAGCACAAAGGACAGAGCGCTGGCGGGCGCGGCCGACGTCACGATTGGCCGGGGCGCCACCACGGCCGACCTCCACGTGAGCGTCGTTTCCACCCGCCAGCAAGTCACTGTCGAGGCCGAGGCCGGACCGGCCGTTGCCACGAATCCCGCAGCCAACGCAGGTGCGCTAGTCCTGCGCGGCAAAGACCTTTCCGCGCTCGCGGATGACCCCGACGACCTTGCTTCGGATTTGCAGGCGCTCGCGGGACCCTCCGCCGGCCCGAACGGCGGCGCGCTCTTCGTTGACGGCTTCAGCGGCGGGGAACTCCCCACGAAGGACTCGATTTCGGAGATCCGCATCAACCAGAACCCCTTCTCGCCCGAGTACGACACGCTCGGTCTCGGCCGTATCGAGATCGTCACCAAGCCGGGCACCGACGCCTGGCACGGAACCGGCTTCTACAACTTCGGCGACAGCGTGTGGAACTCGCGCAACCCCTACGCCGCGGAGAAAGCGCCGTTTCTGCTCAAGGAATACGGCGGGAACATTACAGGCCCGCTCACCGGGCGCCTTTCATTCTCGCTCGACGTCATGCGCGCCTCGATCGACAATGGCGCCATCATCAACGGCGTGACGCTCGAACCTCTCACGCTCGCCATCGTCAATCCGTACACCGACGTCTTCTCCATCCCCCAGCGCCGGATCGTCGTCACGCCGCGCGTCGACTACCGCCTCACCGATTCCAACACGCTGACCGCCCGCTTCAGCATCTCCCGTAGTGAAATCGGCGACTCCGGCGTCGGCGGGTTCAACCTCATCAGCCAGGGCTACGACGTGAGAATGCTTTACCAGACCCTGCAGCTTACCGACACGGCCGTTCTGGGCGCGAACGCCGTCATGACCACCCGCTTCCAGTACTTCCGCCCGGCCATGACGATGCGGTCGACTACGCCCGGCGCTGAAGTCCAGGTGCTCAACGCCTTCACCGGCGGCGGTTCCCCGATCGGCGACTCCTCCGACACGCAGGACAACTACGAGTTTCAAAACTATACTTCGATCGAGCGCGGCAAGCATTCCTGGCGCTTCGGCGCGCGCCTGCGCGGCTCCCGGGAGGACTCGGTATCGGAGCAGAACTTCAACGGAACTTTTCTGTTCGGCGGCGGCATCGGTCCGGTTCTCGACGCCACGAATCAGCCCGTCATCGGAGCGAATGGTTCTCCGATTGCCGACACGATAACGTCGATTGAAAGCTACCGCCGCACGCTGCTGTTCTCCGGCCTGAACTACACATCGGCCCAGATCCGCGCTCTCGGCGGCGGCGCAACGCAGTACGCTCTCTCCACGGGTTTGCCGGCGATCCTCGCGAATCAATTCGACGCGGGATTGTTTGTGGGCGACGACTGGCGTCTTCGACGCAATCTCACGCTGAGCCTGGGACTTCGCTACGAGAACCAGAGCAACATCAGCGACAACCTAGACTTCGCTCCCCGCTTCGGCCTCGCCTGGGCCCCCGGCGCAAGCACGCAACCGAAGACCGTCATCCGCCTGGGCTTCGGGATGTTCTACGACCGCTTCGCCCTGGCAAACACGATCACGGCCCAGCGCTACAACGGCGTCACGCAGAAGCAGTATTTCATCTCAAACCCCGATTTCTTCCCCGGCATGCCCACCGGGGCCGAACTCGCCGCCTCGCAGGCGCCCAGCGCGATTCAAGAGGTCAGTTCGTCGCTGCAGGCGCCCCGCGTTGCGCAGACCGCCCTCGCCGTGGAACGCCAACTGCCAGGGCACACCACGCTGACGCTCACGTACTCGAACACTCACGGGTGGCACGAACTTCGTTCGGCGGACATCAACGCCCCGCTGCCGGTGACGGGTCTGTTTCCCTTCGGAAATCCAAATCCGATCTTTCTGATGGAATCCTCCGGCCTGTACAACCAGAACCAGTTCATCGTCAGCGTGAACTCACGCGTCAACCAGAAAGTGTCGTTGTTTGGCTCCTACACCTACAACGACGCGCTGAGCAACACCGACGGCCTGTTGACTTTCCCCTCGAACCCCTACAGCATGGCGGGGGAATACGGACCCGCGGCTACCGACATCCGCAATCGCATGACCGCCGGCGGCGCTATCACCGGGCCCTGGAAACTGACCTTCAGCCCGCTGCTGACGTTGAGCAGCGGCCCTCCGTTCGACATTATCGCCGGCCAGGATATCTACGGGGATACTTTGTTCAACGCGCGGCCCGCCTTCGCCACGAATCCTTCCAAGCCGGGCCTGATCCGCACCTCGTATGGCCTGCTCGACCCCAATCCATCTCCCGGAGAGCCAAGTGTGCCGCGCAATTACGGCCGCGGTCCCGGGCTGATCCTGGCGAACCTGCGCCTGGCGCGCCAGTTCAGCTTTGGAGCACCGGGCGTGCCCGGCGGCGACGCCCGCTACCATCTCTCGATTGGGGTTTCGATGCGCAACCTGCTCAACCACAATAACCCCGGGCCTATCATCGGCAACATCACCTCGCCATTGTTCGGCCAGGCTA
>JAJYKC010000344.1 GCA_021788955.1 Acidobacteriota bacterium | reverse complement strand
CCCTGCCCCTGTTGATGGGCGTAGATGTCGTTCGCGCGGACGCCCCCTTCGATCTGAAATCGCGCGACACCGGGGCGTTGCCGCCCTCGCCCGCCACGATGCCGCTTGCCGCTGAAGAAAGCGGCACCTGGATCCGCGTCAACCAGGCGTGGGCGGCGCATCGCGAGGTTTGGCGCAATACGTCCACCGGCGCGTTCGTTCTTGAGACGCCTTCGGATGCCAAGAGTTGGAAACGCCTCGCTCGCCCGCGGGTCGGGGTCTATCGAAGCTGGGTGCCCGCAATCGACGAAGGCTGGACGCGCTGGGTGCTCGATCAGTTCGGCTTCGCCTACCAGAGCCTGACCAATCCGGAGCTCGAGGCGGGCGGCCTCGAAAAACATTTTGATTCAATCGTGTTTCCCGATGAAACTCCGCGGGAGATCGAGCGCGGCTACCCGGCCGGCGCCATGCCGGAACCGTACACCGGCGGGCTGGACTCGCAGGCGGTCGAAGCGCTTGCCCGCTTTGCGGATTCCGGAGGGACGCTGGTGTTTCTCAACCGCTCCGGCCGGTTCGCGGTGAAGAGTCTGCGCCTGCCGGTCCGCGACGCCACGGAGGACCTACCGCAGGAAGAATACTACTGCCCCGGCTCTTTGCTCAATGTGCGGATCGAAAAGAAGAGCGCGCTCGGCTACGGCCTGCCGCCGGCCTTCACCGTCTGGAACGAGCAAAGCCCCGTCTGGGAAGCCGCCGGGACGTCCGGTGTCAGCCTCGTGCTGAAATATCCGGCTTCCGGCTTGCTTGCCTCCGGCTGGCTCCTCGGCGAGCCCCGCATCGTGGATCTGTCTCCATTGGCCGTCGTCGACCGTGGCGCCGGCCACGTCGTGCTGTTCGGCATGCGCCCCCAGTACCGCGGCCAGAGCTACCTCACCTTCAAACTCTTCTTCAACGCCCTTCTGCTTCAGCCGCGCGAGTAAAATGAAAAATAGCGGGCGCGTAGCTCAGGTGGATAGAGCATCAGCCTTCTAAGCTGAGGGTCGCTGGTTCGAATCCAGCCGCGCCTACCAGCCCCGCGCTATCTCAGGTGCGCATCCGCGTGAAGAAGTAGAGGCCGGCGAGGCAGAACATCAGGTCGGGGGACCAGGCGGCGAAGGCGGCGGGGAGAAGATTGACGTTGCCTACCTGCTCGAAAAAGATGTTCAGGGCGAAGTAAGCGATGGCGATGCCGAGGCTGACGCCGACTCCGGCCATCGCGCCGCGGTTGCCGGCCAGGAACGCGAACGGAATCGAGATCAGCGACATGATCAGGGCGAACAGAGGCACGGAGAATTTGCGATAGAACTGCACCTGCAACGGCACCGTGTCGAAGCCGCTGCGTTGGAGGTCGCGGATGTAGGCGGCCAACTGGAGGAAGTTCATCTGCTTGGACTCGATCACCTCTTTGAGGAACCAGTCGGGGGATTCGTTCACTTCGCGGAAACTGGTTGCCTTGCCGCTGAAGTCGGCGAGTTGTTCGCCGTTGGCGGTGAAGGTCCGGCTCCATCCGTTCTCGAAGACCCAGGTGTGCAGGTGGGGTTCCCAGCGCGCGCGTTCCGCCGAGATCTGGCGGCGTAGGTGGTAGCTGGTTGGGTCGAGCTCGTAGACGTTGATGCCGTCCATGACGTGGCCCACGGGGTCGAAATACTTGTAGTAGTAGATGCGGGACGAGCCCTCGCCGAAGATCCACTTGCGGTCCGCCCGCAGGTAGGTTTGCACGGGGCGGCCTTTAATCTCGTTGCGGAGGGCGTCCTGTTTCCGGTTGGCGTCGGGAACGTAGTAGTGGTCGAAGGCGAACAGGCCGCCGCTTAAGAAGAAGCTGGCGATCAGCACGGGAGCGGCGAGGCGGAAAACGCTGACGCCGCAAGCCAAAAATGCGGTCACCTCATTATGTTTTGAAAGGATCCCGAAAGTGATCAGAACCGCGACGAGCACGCTCACCGGAGTTGAGTCGTAGATCAGCTTGGGCCCGAGGAAGAACAGGTAGCTGGCCACCTTGTACATCGGGATGTGGTTCTTGATGATGTCGCTGAGCAGCTCGAAGAAGGTGAAGACTTCGGTCATCAGAACGAAGCTGGCGAGCAGGACGGCGAGGTAAAACAGGAAGCTGGCCAGAACGTAGGTATCGAGCACCTGCGGAAGAATCGGCAGCCGGAGAGTGAGGCGAGGGGCGAGGTTGGGCGAGCCGATCGGCGTGCGGAACCGGGCGCCGAAGGAACGGAGAGCGTTGCGCGCCATCCCGATCCAGTCCCGATCTCCAGGGGTTTCCAGGCGCGCCAACAGCACCAGGGCGACGAGCGCGAAGACGGAATTGGGAAGCCATACAGCGACGCCGACCGGCAATGCCCGCTGCTTGGCGAGACCGATCAGCGTGATCAGGCCCATGTAGTAGAGGAACGCGAGAAAGACAGTCACCACGAACGCGGTGGACTTGCCTCCCTTGCGCGAGGACAATCCGAGCGGAATGCCGATGAGCGCCAGGATAATGCAAGCCGGTGGCAGCGCGAGCCGCTGTTGCAGTTCGATGCGGGACTCTATCACTTTTTCCGGGTCGAGTGTGCGGTCGCGATACGCCATCCGGTACAGCGGCAGCGTATCGATCTCGGTGACCGCCTTCACCAAGTGAACTTCGTTGGGGCGCTGGGCTTCGAGAAGCTGCTCGCTCAACGGGAACGAAGTGGTGATGTACTGCGTTACGTCCTTGGTGACTTCGTGGGAGCTGCCGTTGCGAAGCGAGAGCTGGATGCGGTTATGAGCCACGTCCGGAATCGCGAGCGCGTCGGCGGCGACGGTGATGCGCGGAGCGTCTCCGCGCTCGTGGCCGTCGGTGTTGCGCGTAGCCGGGGCCGACGTGTCGGCCATGAAGATCTTCTTCCAGCGGTAGACCGGGCCGCTTTTCGTCTGCGCGGCGAAGGTGACGTCACCGACATACAGGATAGTGTTGGGAAACTGCTCCTCGAAGATGCGGGGCTCCACTTCGGCGGTGAGCTGGCTGGCGACGATGTCGTGGAGGAGGTGGTCGGTTTTCCAAAGTGAGTAAGGAGTGAGCCACAGCGTGGCGCCGGCCGTGATGGCGAGGCCGAGCGCGGCGAGGAGCATCACCGGGGGCATGACGCGCCGGCCGGGCACTCCGGCGGCGCGCATCGCCACGATTTCCGAGTCGCCCGCCATCCGGCTTAGGGAAATGAGCGTGCCGACAAGGACGCCGAGGGGAATGGTGAACGTCAGCGTGAAGGGGATGGAGAGCAGAAACAGATGCGCGACCATGCCGGGGCTGGCCGAACTGCGCACCAGGATCTCGAACAGGCGCCCGAGCCGCTGCAGGAACAGGACAAACGTGAATAGCACTGCGCCCAGCAGGCTGCCGGAGAGCACTTCGCGGAATACAGCGCGCGAAAGGAGGCTCATAGATTTATTTTGACGCCTCGAGCGGAGGCGGGGGGACAACCGGCAGCTTCGGCAGTTCGTCCTGCGAGGCTTGGAGATCGAGCTCGTCGAACAGGACGCCCGGCGCAACCACGGTCGCCGCCGTAATGTAGTCTGCGCCGCCGATGAGGGCGAACGGGGCGGTGTTGTCGAGGAAGTTGAAGACGGCGTTTTCGCTGGAGGCGGCGAGGATGTCCTTCAGGGAGCGGACCGAGACGCCGCTGAGGCGGAGGCCGCGGACGAGTTCCTCGCGGCCGTCCGGATAAACGCGATACGCCAGGATCGGCGGACTGACGAAGTGATTTCCGCCCCCGTCCTGCTGCATCGCGGCGACGAGGCGGCGAAGTTCATCGAGCGAGGCCGAGGAAGGATAGTCGAGTTGGCGAATCAGTATGCCGTACGGCTTGTTCCGCTCCTTGCAGAGCTGGATCAGACGCTGCTTGAGATCCGGGGCCGGTACGGTCTGGGACGAATGAATGAAGAGATTGCCGTAGTCGGGCGCCGCCGCGCCGAAGTTGCCGTGCAGGCGGGCGCGGCCGTTGGACGTCTCGAATCCCTTCAGGACCGGTGTTCGAGTAAGCAGGAAGTTCTTGAGGACACCATGGTCGACTAAGTTGAGCGGACCAGCCTTGACGCCCTCATCGTCGTAGGTGTAAGTCCCGGCGAGGGACTGTCCCTGCCAGACCGTCTGCGCCGGGTCGTCGACGACGTCGAAGGACTGGGGAAGAATGCGCGAACCGATGCGGCCTTCGAGTTCACTGGGGATGAACGGCGCCGGACGGCCGGGTTGCGGAACCGGCTTGCGCGTCAGCTTCAGGTTGTTCCCTAAGACCTGTGCGAACAGTTGCGCGGAAGCCAGAGGCTCTAACAGCACCGGACCCGAGTAGTCCTCTCCGCGGGGCGCCTGGGTAAGCTGGTCGAGGTTCGATGCGAGGCGCTCGATGGCGGCCTGGATGTCGCTTTCCGCGGGAAGGGCGGTGAATTCGAGGGCCGGGAACACCTGGGAGTCGTGGAGCATCATGCC
>JAJYKC010000343.1 GCA_021788955.1 Acidobacteriota bacterium | reverse complement strand
AAGGCCGCTTCCTCAAACCGCTCCGGCCGCCGCGGCGCATGAATCATCAACAGCCGCGGATGCGCCGCCGCAAGCTGCTGAAACGCGCGAACCACCAGCTCATCTTCATCCGGCTCCCCCGCCGCCGCCGGAGGCATCGTCGACGCCGCAACCCATACCTGCTCCGGCCCCAGCCGCGCCACCAGATCCACCACCGCGCGGGGCGGCGCGGCGCCCGCCGCCGCCGTGTCGTATTTCAGGTTTCCTAAAACGTGCACCTTCGCCGTCGGTGCGCCGATGCTTAAGTACCGCGCGCGGTCCTGATCGCTCTGCGTGTAGATCGCATCCGGCAGCCCCAGTACCCATCGGAAAAAAAAACGCAGCGCGTGATAGCGCGGCAGCGCGCGGTCCGAAATGCGCCCGTTCACAACCACCAGCGCACAGCCGGCCCGCTTGGCCTCGCGATACAGCAGCGGCCAGATCTCCGTCTCCAGAATCACCACCGCCGACGGCTGAATCCGCCGCAGCACGCGCCGCACAGCGAACGCATAATCGGCCGGCGCGTAAAACACCCCCTGCGCCTCCTCCGCCAGCTTCTGCCGCGCCACCGAGTAACCCGCCAGCGTCGAAGTCGACACGAACACCATCAGCTTCGGCTGCTGCGCGCGCAACTCATGCACCAGCCTCACCGACGAGAGCACCTCGCCCACCGACACCGCGTGCAGCCAGATCGAGTCCGCCCCGCCCCGCCGGATCGACCGCGGCAGGAAACCCAGCCGCGAAGGAAGCGTCCTTAGATAGCGGCGGTCGCCAAGCCCGCGCGAAACCCAATACACTACCAGGAGGGGAAATGCGAGGGCGCGCAGCCCGAAATGGAGCAACGAAATGAGACTGTCTTCGGCTGTTTGGTTCGTCCTCATGCTTTCAGCGGCGGTTGGCGGGGAGAAGTTCGACCCCGGCGCCGCCTCCGCCTATAAAACCCGTCAAACCAATGACCACGTCACGGTGGCGGCTGTCCCCTATACCACCGACGAGCAGGCCCGCACGGCCTTTGGCAAGCACAATCCTTACAAGTATGGCATTCTGCCCGTCCTGGTCATCGTACAAAACGACCTCGACGAACCCCTCCGGCTCAGCGGCGTGCAAGCCGAATTCGAACTCCCCGACGGCCGTCACATCGAGGCCGTCCCCCCGTCCGATATCGCTGCCACCACCGCCAGGATCCCCAAGGATTCCCCCGGTTCCCCCGCGCCGCGCCTCCCCTTCCCGCTTCCCAAAAAGAAAAACCCCCTCGCCAACTGGGAACTCGACGGACGCGCCTTCACAGCGCAGATGGTCGCCCCCCACGAATCCGCCTACGGCTTCTTCTATTTCGAAACGGAACTCATCCAAGGCGCCAAGCTCTACCTCACGGGAATGCAGGGCATGCGCACCGGCAAGGGGATTATCTACTTCGAAGTCCCCCTCGAACAGCCGCCGGCCAAGTAACTCTGTTACCGCTCGATGAAGTAGTAGGCGATCGTGTGGCACACGATCATGTGCGCGTCTTCGATGCGACCCATGTGCGGGGAATCGGCGTGGATATTCAACTCCACCTGCCGCGCCAGTTCGCCTCCGTCGAAGCCGGTCAGCCCGATCGTCCGGCAGCCGATCGACCGCCCATACCGCGCCGCCTCCACCACGTTCGGCGACTTGCCCGAGCCGCTCAGGCACATCACCAGGTCGCCTTTCCGCGCGAAGTTACGTAGCTGCTCGACGAACACGCTCGAGTAGCCGACGTCATTCGAATACGCGGTGATCGTCGGCAGCGAATCCGTCAGGGCCTGAATCCGGAACCGCGACGGCTTCGAGTAACTCGCGCCCTTCACCATGTCGCAGACGAAATGCGAAGCCGACGACGCGCTGCCTCCGTTCCCGCACACGAAGATGGACCCCCCGGCATCCCGCGTCTCTTCAAACCACCGGATCGCCTCCGCCACGCGGCTCATGTCTACCGTAGCCAGCGTTTCGCGCAGCGACTCCTGATAGCCTGCAACGAAACTCAAATCGTCAGCAGATCGAACGCTCTGCATAGAAACTCCTTCAGATCGGATCGCTTGACCACGGCATCGAGGAACCCGTGTTCAACAAGAAACTCGCTGGTCTGAAAACCCTCCGGCAGCTTCTGCCGGATCGTCTGCTCGATCACGCGCGGCCCGGCGAAGCCGATCAGCGCTCCCGGCTCGGCGATGTTCAGATCGCCCAGCATCGCGAAACTCGCCGTCACCCCGCCCGTCGTCGGGTCCGTCATCACGCTGATATAGGGCACCTTCGCTTCGTCCAGCTTCATCAGCGCCGCCGAAATCTTCGCAAGCTGCATAAGGCTGACCGCTCCCTCTTGCATCCGCGCTCCACCCGAAGCCGACACAATCACCAGCGGAACCCGCTCCCGCGCGCTTCGCTCAATCGCCCGCGTGATCTGCTCGCCCATCACAGCGCCCATGCTGCCGCCGATGAACTTCAACTCCAGCGCGCAGACGTTCACCTGCCGCCCGTTCATCGTGCCCGATGCCGAAATCAACGCATCCGCCAGCGCCGTCGCCCGCCGCATCGCCGCCAGCCGCTCCGAGTAGGGTTTCGAATCCACAAACTTTAGCGGATCCGTCGAGCCGAGTTTCTCGTCATGCACCTCGTACTCGCCGTTATCGAATAGCAGTGCCAGCCGCGTCCGCGCGTCGATGCGGAAGTGGTACTCGCACTTCGGGCAAACCTGCATCGACTCTTCCAGCGTCTTGCGCCAGATGATCTGGTCGCAGTGCGCGCATTTTTCCCACAACCCCTCGGTGCGAACCTTGCGCCCACCTTCGTCCGGAGGAGCTTCCACACCCGGCTTCTGCCGGTTAAACCAAGCCACTAAACTAGTGTATCGCAGCGGTTTCCCGCTCCCCCCTAGCGGGGATACGGATGCCCCTGCAGTATCGTGAACGCGCGATAGATCTGCTCGGCCAGCATCGCCCGCGCCAGCTCATGCGGAAACGTCATCGGAGAAAGCGAGATCCGCTGTCCCGCGCCGTCCCGCCACTCCTCCGGCAGCCCGTCGGCGCCCCCCACGGCGAACACGATGTCCCGTCCCTCGTCGCGATGCTTCCCCAACCACGCCGCAAACGCCGCCGAATCCATCCGCGCGCCCGCCGGATCCAGATAAACCCGTACCGCGCTTGGATGCTTCGCCGCCGGAACAAACCGCCGCGGATCCACCTCCCGCATCTCGCACCGCGTAGAATGCAAAATCCGGCTCACGTACTCCCCGGCCAGAGTATTCGCCTCCGGGCTCTTCGGCTTCCCGATGTAGTAGAGGAAGATTTTCACGAAAGCATTCAGCGCTCAGCCGCCGGTCACACCCTCCCGGGGCGGCCTGTTGCCTATAGCTTAAGCCGGATAGCTGCTATCATGTGGCGTATATCCGGGTGCGCACGACGCATCCGGAAAAGGCCCGCATCGGAACCCGGGTCGAAGGGACTTAGCTGGTCCGGGTCCGATGCGGTCTGCCCATGATGGGCTTGGATCCGGCCGCGGCGGCGATGGACAACAACACCCGCTTAAGGTTCACTCCCAGCGAGGCCCGCGTCCTGAATTCCTCCGCTGGAAGCCCCAGCGCTTTACCGTTTCCCTGGATCCGGGGCGAGCACCAATAATTTCCTTGTCAGCGCGCCTCCCGCACGCCGCGAATCGACTGGAGTAGGGCACCTTCAAAAAAAGACCCTCTGTTGCAACCAGCTAACGAAAGAAGAGCGGTCTTCGTAAAATCCTTGAAACACCGGCTCCCGCAAGCACGCCGTTCCTGATGGCCACTCGCCTCCGCTTCGCCCGTTGCAATCAGAGGGCAGGTGAAACAGTAACTCCATCAATTCACCATAGAGGGTAGCAATTTCAGCGCCGAAAAATGAAGTCCCCGGCGCAAGAATTTTCAGCACCTTAGCGCCTCACTCCGCTCGCCGCGCGGGTCAGCGTGTCCAGCCCGTGTGTCCACCTGACACAACCCGGCTCGCCGCGTCGCGCACCTTACATTCTTTACCCCGGATCTCTCCGGCAAATCCGCTATGGGACAATAGAAAACGGTTTGCGACGCCTCGCCGTCCTCGGTTTTTTTTGCTTTCTCTGCTCGCCTGCCTTCGCCGCCGATGAGGAAAGCTTCCACATCTACTCCAGCCACCCGCGCCTCTTCCTCACCGAACAAAGACTTCGCCTTCTCCGCCGCGAGCGCCAGCGCCAGTCCATGCGCTGGGAGCAACTGAACCGCCTGATGTCCGGCGGAGCCGCAATGCCGCAAGCCGCATTCTCTTGGGCTCTCGACTACGAAGTCACCCAGGACCACGCCGCCGCCGAAAAAGCCATCGCCGCCGCGTCCGCTCCCAACACGGACCTCCGCTCTCTCGCCCTCGTCTTCGACTGGTGCCAGGACGCGCTCACTCCAGCCCAACGCACCCAATTCGAAACCCGCCTCCGCAACG
>JAJYKC010000342.1 GCA_021788955.1 Acidobacteriota bacterium | reverse complement strand
CCACGTATCGTCGGGCCGCGTCTCCAGGCTCGCGTCACCCTGCACTTGAAACTTGAATAAAGCGCCGGGCCGCAGCACGCGATGCACCTCGCGGACATAGCTCTCGATCACTTCCCGGCTGGGAATGTGCTGAAACACGATCGACGAGAACGCGAAATCGAACTCACGCTCCGGAAGCACCGTCAGGTCCTTCCCGTTGTTCTGAAACAGGAACGCGTTGGTTTGTTCCTTGAGCGCATGGCGCGCCAGCCGGATCATTTCCCCGCTCACGTCCACCGCGTACACCTGGCCGAAAAGCCGCGCCAGCGCCCGCGTCACCCGGCCGGCGCCGCACCCGATCTCGATCACCGTCATCTGCTTCGGGTCGCGCCCCTGGCAGATGTTGATCATATCGGTCAGAATCTCGCCCTGCACCGTCAGCTCGCCCGTCGCGAAA
The DNA here is from genome assembly GCA_021788955.1 of Acidobacteriota bacterium. The sequence goes on along the minus strand of JAJYKC010000342.1, from coordinate 4,035 downwards.
AACTCCTCGTCCGTCCACTGATCCGTGGCCGTGTTGACGTAGTATTTTGCGTTCTCCCGCGCGCGCGCATCCCAGTCATGCCGCATCTTTTCAAGCTGCCGCTCAAGCGCCAGCGCTTCGGCCGGGGTGTCCGCGGGAGTGCTCATGAAACTCCCCCCATTGTGCCATAGCGCCCGCCGCGCACTCCTCCGCCGCGCCGAAGGGGATGAAAGTCGGTCACTCTCGCGATGGGCGAGGCGACGATCTGATACCGCCCGGACCCGTTTCCGAGCCGCGACCGCGAGGGAGCGGTCACCTTCCGCCCAGCCACTCCACCGGAGCCCCAACCACGACTTTCGACAGAGCGTCACTGGACACATCCAAGAGAAACAGCCAAATGGCACCCCCGATCCCGGAGCAGCGCGATCTCAAAACCCTCGCGAACCGGAACCGGCCCGGCCCTTCGCCCAATCCGTCGATGCCCCTAATATGCTTGACTATAGCGTCTATTATACGTTACGTTTAGCTTAATAAGGACTCATATAATGGACTCTAAAACGCCGCTGCCGGTCCTCCGTGCCCTGCGCAAGCTCGGCGAGGACATTCGCAATGCCCGCCGGCGGCGTCGCATACCAGTCGCCCTCCTCGCGGAACGAGCCTCAGTCAGCCGCATGACCCTCAACCGAATCGAAAAGGGCGATCCTGCCGCTTCTCTGGGCAATTACGCCACCGTCCTGTTTGCACTCGGAATGGTTGACCGGTTGGCGGATCTGGCCGACCCTCGTCATGACCCCGTCGGGCTTGCGCTCGAGGAAGAGCACCTCCCTCAGCGCATCCGGCTGTCGCGGCCGAAGTCCACGCCACCAGGCAAGACGGGTAAATGATGGACAGGGAAGTCCTCGTTTACGCGGATCTGCGCGGGACGCCCCACCTGGTGGGGCGGCTATGGTCGCGTACGCGCAAGGACCGGGAAAGCGCCACCTTTGAATACGACAAAAGCTGGCGGGAGCATCCCGAGCGGTTCTCCCTTGAACCGGCGCTGAAACTGGGACCGGGGCCTTTTCACACCCCACCCGGAAAGCCCCTGTTCGGCGCCATCGGTGATTCCGCGCCGGACAGGTGGGGACGCGTGCTGATGCGCCGCGCCGAACGCCGCCGCGCCGAGCGTGAAGGAACCGCCCCGCGAACATTGTGGGAAATCGACTACCTCCTTCTGGTCGACGATGAAGCGCGGCAAGGCGCCCTGCGATTCAAGGAAAGTGAAGCTGGGCCGTTTCTTTCCGAACATGGCCCCGCGAAGATCCCGCCGCTGATCGGCTTGCCGCGTCTGCTATCCGCGGCGGAGCATGTCCGCGGCGGCGCCGGCAGCGACGCGGACTTGCGGCTTCTTCTTGCCCCCGGCTCTTCTCTCGGAGGTGCCCGTCCGAAAGCTTCCGTGCGCGATCGTGACGGACACCTCGCCATTGCCAAGTTTCCCGACCAGGGCGACGAGATCAACACTGTGCTGTGGGAGGCCGTGGCGCTCACTCTCGCGGCAAAGGCCGGAATTCCAGTATCTGAGTGGCGCCTCGAAACGGCAGCCGGCCGCCCGGTGCTGCTGTTACGCCGGTTTGATCGCGAATCGGGAACACGCGTACCGTTCCTATCGGCGATGAGCATGCTCCATGCGCGGGAGAATGAGGCCCGCAGCTACCTGGAATTCGTCGATATCCTCCGCCGGCATGGCGCCGCGCCGAAAGAAGACATGCGCGCACTCTGGCGTCGAATTGTCTTCAGCATCCTGATCTCAAATACGGATGACCATCTGCGAAACCACGGCTTCCTCTGGGCCGGGCCGGCGGGCTGGCGCCTGTCGCCTACCTATGACCTCGACCCCGTTCCGGCCGACATAAAGCCGCGCGTGCTGGCGACCGCCATCGGCCTCGATGACAGTACTGCTTCCCTGAGGCTGGCTTTGGATGTGGCCGGTTATTTCGAACTCGGCGAAGCCGAGGCCCGGCAGATCGCAGCCGCGGTAGGGAAGGCAGTTGCCACGTGGCGGAAGGTGGCGGCGAAGCTGGGCCTCGGGGCGCGGGAGATTGACCGCATGGCGTCGGCCTTCGAACACGAAGATCTCAAAGAAGCGGTGGCTACGGTCAAGACTGCGAAGGCTGTCAGGAAATGACCACGGCCCACATCCCCCACTGTCGATCCCGGCGTAGCCCTTACATTTCGCCGCTACCGGCCAACTGCCCGGTTTGACCCGCCAGAGCCTCCAGAATGCGCAGCGCCGCCTCCTTGCCTCGCGCCCCGATCTCCCCCGCCGGGCCCACGCACGACGGGCATCCGGACTCGCACCCGCAAGCCCGAACCAGTTCGAGCGCCCCGGAAACCAGCCGCGGCGCCAGGTCGAACAGCGGGGCCGACTGGCCAATCCCGCCAGGGTAGTTGTCGTAAAGAAACAGGTCGGGCTCGAACCGTCCGGCCGCGCGGACCCCAAGTCCCGGCAAATCCTCAGTAACGGCCACCCCCAAATCCCGCGGGTCGCTCATCAGCAGCAGCGCGCCAATCACCTGCAGCAGATTGCCGAGCCCCGTGATGCCGTTCAGCTTCTCGGTCTGGCTGAGGTCCTCGAAGCCACCAAGAAACGCGGCGGGAAAATGGATCCAGAACGCCGTCGTGTGCATTTCCTGCTCGGGAAGCGACAAATCGCCCGCGCCCACGTTTTCAAGCGTATAGAACTTCACCTTCTTAAACCCGACGATCTGCGTGTTGACCCGCACCTCGCCGTGCGCCGCCGTGGCGCCCGCCAGAGGCGCGGAGGCAAAGCGGCTCAACTCCTTCACCTGCGTGTAATCGATCGCGTCCGTGAAATAGTCGCAGTCCACCGACCGCACATACGCTTTGCGGCCTTCGTAGTCGAGCTTCTCCACCTGGTACTGCCGCGCCTCGTGTAAGTAGATCGCTTTCTCGTGCAGCGTGGTCAGCGCGGCGGTGAACGATACCTCGGCGATGACTTTGTGATCGCCCGTAATATCCACCACCACGAAGTTATCGCTGCTCACCGAGCGAAGGCTCACCGCATCCGCCGGGTAAGTGTCCGACGTCCAGTGCCAGCTTCCCGCCGAATGGTGGAGCAGCCCCGCTTCGGTTTCCAGGAACTTGCACAGGTCCTCGGTGGGGTGCGTGCCGAACGTCTCCCCATCCCGGATCGGCAGCTCGAACGCCGCGCACTTCAGGTGATTCAGCAGAATCTCGAGGTTGTCGGGGTTGATATGGGCGTGCTCGGGCGACTGGCCGAAAAAATACTCGGGATGCTCGACGATGTACTGGTCGAGCGGATTGCTCGAAGCAACAAGAACCGCCAGCGACAATCCCTGCCGCCGTCCCGCGCGGCCCGCCCTCTGCCACGTGCTCGCGATGCTGCCCGGATAACCGGCCATCACCACCGCGTCGAGCGAGCCGATGTCGACGCCAAGCTCCAGCGCGCTCGTCGAAACAACCCCGCGAATCTCCCCGTCCCGCAGCTTGCGCTCGATCTCGCGCCGCTCCCGCGGAAGATAACCGCCGCGGTAGCCGCGAATCGAGGAGCCGGGCAGAGGGCCGCGCTCGCAGGCGTCGCGCAGGTAAGTGAGAAGAATCTCGGTGGCCAGCCGGCTGTTGGCGAACACAAGCGTCTGCTGCCCGCGCTCGATGAACTCGATCGCCAGCCGGCGCGCCTCATGCAGGTAACTCCGCCGGATCCCGAGCTGCGCGTTCACCACAGGAGGATTGTAGAAGACGATGTATTTGTCCGCCGTCGGCGCCCCGCTGCGGTCAACCAGGTCGAACGATTCGCCCGTCAGCGCTTCGGCAAGCTCCCGCGGATTCGCGATCGTCGCCGAAGAGCAGACAAACTGAGGCTTGGAGCCGTAGAACTCGCAGATCCGCCGCAGGCGGCGCAGGACGTTGGCCAGGTGGCTGCCGTAAACGCCCCGGTAGGTGTGCAGCTCGTCGATCACGACGAAGCGCAGGTTCTCAAAACATTTCGCCCATTTCGTGTGGTGCGGCAAAATCCCCGCGTGCAGCATGTCGGGG
>JAJYKC010000341.1 GCA_021788955.1 Acidobacteriota bacterium | reverse complement strand
CATGCCGGGAGGATCGTCATCCATTAATACATGCATTTGACAGCATATGATCTACGCTGCATAATAGTAGCGTGGGCTGGGCGGTCGAGATCGCCGATGAGTTCGAGCCGGTGGTCGACGCGCTCGACGAGGAAGTCCAGACCGAGGTCCTGGCATTGGCGCGGTTGCTACAGCAGTTCGGCCCGAACCTCGGCCGGCCACGCGTCGACACGCTGAAGGGGTCGCGCCACGCCAACCTGAAGGAGCTGCCATTCAGTGCGGCGGGAGGTGAATGGCGGGTGGCATTCGCGTTCGATCCGCGCAGGCGGGCGATCCTGCTGGCGGCCGGCGACAAGGCCGGCGGGAGCGGGATACGCTTCTACCGGGAACTGCTCCGCAAGGCCGATGACCGCCTCGATGCCCATCTCGCCCGCCTCAAGAAGGAGAAGAAGTAGCCATGTCTGTGAACGTGAACGACAAGATTCGAAAATTGAGCCCGGCCCGGCGTCGTAGGGTCGAGGCTCGCGCAAAGGAACTCATCGCGGAGGAGATGACTCTGCGCGAACTCCGGAAGGCTCGCAGACTCACACAGGTCCGCATGGCGAAGAAGCTTGGGATCACGCAGGATGGCGTATCGCGCCTGGAAAAGCGCACTGACTTGCTGCTCTCCACGTTGCGGAAGACCGTTCAGGCGATGGGCGGGAATCTGTCGCTGGTCGCGGAATTCCCGGATCGCGCACCCGTCTTACTGTCCGGCCTGGCCGAGGACGAAGCGCCTGGCAAGCACGCTCGCCGCAAACGTTCCGTTGCCTGAGCCGGCCAGAGGACGGTGTCAGTAACTGCTTCAAAACGTGGCCGCAACAGCGTCGTTCGATGGCGCAGCCTCTCAAGTCGGCGCTCACGTTTTCTGCTTCTCGCGCAAAATCGGCTTCCAGCCACCCCTGCATGCAGAGCCACGCCTCTAAGCTGATCCAACCGAACGTTTTCCTTGTAAATCCTCGCCACCAAGAGTAGAATCCCTGTTTGGCGCTCGAATCCGGACACTGCTGCATACAACCCGTCACCGCGCCTACAAAGGAGGTTCACCCAATGCGTCCCTTAGCCCGGACCTGCTACCTCGCTCCCTGCCTGCTATTCGCGGCAGCCGCCGCCTTCGCCCAGCCGGCCGCGCAGCCCGGCTTCCACCCGCCGCAGGCGCCCCACTATGTCTCGCCGGAGGTGACGCCGGACCACCATGTCATCTTCCGCATCTTCGCGCCGCACGCCCAAAGCGTCCACGTGTACGGTACCGACATGCCCGGCCTCCCGCAAGCGCCCGCTATGACTAAAGGCGAGCACGACATCTGGGAGCTTACCTTCGGCCCCGTCGACCCCGGCGCATACCGCTATGACTTCCTCGTCGACGGCTCCACCGTCCTCGACGACCACAACCCCGCGACCAGCGAATCGAACAATAACCCCTGGAGCCTTGTCTACATCCCCGGCGCCGCTTTCATGGACACCAACGATGTGCCGCACGGCGCTGTATCGTCGGTCACTTACTACTCGAAAGCGCTGAGTAAGTTCCGACGCATGCACGTTTACACTCCGCCCGGCTATGAAACCAGCACGGAGAAGTATCCGGTGTTCTATCTGCTCCACGGCGCCGGCGATTCGGACGATTCCTGGACCTCCGTCGGCCGCGCCAGTTTCATCCTCGATAACCTAATCGCGCAGGGCAAGGCCAAACCCATGATCGTGGTCATGCCCGCCGGGCACACGACACACGAACCGCTTCGCATGCCCGCCACCCCCGCCGCCCGACGCCGCATGAACTTCAACGACGACTTCGTCCGCGAGTTCACTACCGACATCATGCCGCTGGCCGAGTCCCGGTACCGCGTCATCAGCGACCGCGCCCACCGCGCCATCGCCGGCCTTTCCATGGGCGGCGGCCAGACGCTGAACATCGGCATCCCGCACCTCGACGAATTCGCCTACATCGGCGTGTTCTCCTCGGGCCTGTTCGGTATGTTTCCCATGGCCATGCCCGGCCAGCCCGCGCCCGCGCCGGACAACACCTGGGAACTTCAATACGCCGCCCAACTCGACGACGCGAATCTGAAGCCAGGCCTGAAACTCTTCTGGTTTTCCACCGGCTCGGAGGACCGGCTACTTCCCACGAGCAAGGCGACGGTGGAGATGTTCCACAAGCACGGCTTCTCGCCGACTTTTGTGCCAAGCCCCGGCGCTCATACCTGGATCAACTGGCGTAACTATCTCGACCAATTCGCACCGCAGTTATTCCAATAACATCCGTCATGAAACGCTATCTCCTCGTCACTCTCGTCTTACTAACTTCCGCCTGGGCCGCATCGCCGGAAGTTAAGACTTCCACGGGCCGCGTCCGCGGCGCAACCGACAACGGCGTGGTTTCTTACAAAGGAATCCCCTTCGCCGCGGCTCCGGTTGGCGACCTCCGCTGGCGGCCGCCGCAGCCCGCCGAACCCTGGAAAGGCGTACGCGACGCGACGCGGTTCGGCGGGGACTGCATGCAGAAGCCGTTCCCCGGTGACGCTGCCCCGCTCGGGACGCCGCCGGCCGAAGACTGCCTCTTCGTCAACGTCTGGGCCCCGCAGCCGCCCGCCTCGAAGCATCTCCCCGTCCTGGTCTGGATCTATGGCGGCGGCTTCGTCAACGGGGGCAGTTCTCCCGCGGTCTACGACGGTTCCCACTTTGCCCGCCACGGCCTCGTCTTCGTCAGCTTCAACTATCGCCTCGGCCGCTTCGGCTTCTTCGCGCATCCCGCGCTCACAAAGGAAAATCCCTCCGAACCGCACGGCAACTACGGCTACATGGACCAGATCGCGGCGCTCAAATGGGTCCGCGCGAACATCGCGGCTTTCGGCGGCGACCCCTCCGATGTCACCATCTTTGGGGAATCCGCCGGCGGCGGCTCCGTTCTTACGCTCATGACCTCGCCGATGGCCAAAGGCCTGTTCAAGCGCGCGGTTGTCGAATCGGGCGGCGGGCGCACCTTGCTCCTCGGCCCGCGCTACTTGAGCCGCAGCGTCCCCGGAGGTCCGCCCTCGGCCGAGGCCGCCGGTCTCGCCTTCGCGAAAGCAAACGGCATTGAGGGCGAGGGTCCCGAAGCCCTCAAAGCACTACGCAATCTCCCCGCGGACAAGGTTGTCAACGGCCTCAACATGGCCACGATGATGACTCCCACTTACGCCGGTCCCATGATCGACGGCAAGGTCGTGCTCGAATCCCCCGGCGAAGCCTATGCCGACGGGCACGGCGCGATCATCCCCTTCATGATCGGAGCCAACAGCGCCGACATCGGCTTCCCGCGCGGCCGCACCATAGACGAACTCTTCGCCCCGTTCGGCGCCGAAAAAGACACAGCCCGCGCCCTCTACGATCCGCAAGGGAACGGCAAAGTCATGCAGGTCGGCTTCAAACTCGGCGGCGACCAGATGATGGTGGAACCGGCGCGTTACATGGTCCGGGTGCTCGCCGCCGACGGCGTTCCCGCTTACGAGTACCGCTTCTCCTATGTCGCCGAGTCGATGCGCAAACAGTGGCCCGGCGCGCCGCACGCCACCGAAATCCCCTTCGTCTTCGACACGGTCGCCGCGCGTTACGGCGATAAGCTCACCGATGCCGACGAGGCGATTGCCGTTGCAGCCAACGCCTACTGGGCCAACTTCGCCCTGACCGGCGACCCCAACGGCCACGGCCTTCCCGAGTGGCCGGCTTACTCGAAGAAAAGCGACGAACTGATGGACTTCACTCTTACCGGTCCCGTCGGCGAGCCCGACCCGTGGAGGAGCCGCCTCGACCTGGTCGAGCATTTGGCGGATCAGCAGAAGTAAGTCCATCGAAGACGACGCCACGCTTGATGAGGCCGTCCAAGCCGGCCGCTTCAAGTCCGAGCAACTCCTCGAGCGCGCGCCGTGTGTCCTGCCCCAGCCGCGGCGCGGCCTTGCGGCGCCCGCCCGGTGTGGCCGAAAGTTTCACGGGCGTGCCCGTTACGCGGTGCAGCCCCGCCGCGGGATGATCGAGCACCGGAAACATCTCCCGCACCTCACACTGCGGATGCTCGACCACCTCCTGGAAATTTCTCACGAGCGACGCCGGAATACCCGCGCCTTGCAGCCGCTCGATCCACTCCTGGGCCCGACGTTGGCGGAAGACTTCATCAAGCATCGGTTCGAGCGCGTCGCGATTCCGGATGCGGAGGGCATTCGTTGCGTAGTCCGGGTGCGTCTCTAACTCCGGCCGGCCGATCGCGGCGCAGAATGCGGCCCACAACTTTTCGCTGCCCACCGCGATCGCAATTTCCCGGTCCGCGGCGCGGTAGGCGCGATAAGGAACAATGGTCGGAAACGCTGTTCCCATCGGGCGCGGAACGATGCCCGACCCCAGGTAGCTCATGTAATTCGAGCTCATGGTTGAAATCATGGTGTCTAGCATCGACACGTCCACGTACTGGCCGCGTCCAAGCGACT
>JAJYKC010000340.1 GCA_021788955.1 Acidobacteriota bacterium | reverse complement strand
CCGCCACGGCGTCGTCACCCGCGCCGCCGAGGCCGGCCTTCTCGAAATCCACACCCACGACCTCCGCAACTGGACCAAGGACCGTCACCGCACCGTCGACGACCGTCCCTTCGGCGGCGGCGAAGGCATGCTCCTCAAACCCGAGCCCATCTTCGAAGCCGTGGAAACCATCTTCCCCTCGCGCAGCCCCGAGAGCCGCGTCATCCTTCTCTCCGCCCAGGGCGGCAAGTTCGACCAGGCCGCCGCCCTCCGCCTCCGAGCCTGCAAAGAACTCCTCCTCGTCTGCGGCCGCTACGAAGGCGTGGACGAGCGCGTCGCCGAACACCTCGCCGACGAGGAAATCTCCATAGGCGACTACGTCTTGAGCGGCGGTGAACTCGCCGCGGCCGTCGTCGTCGACGCCGTCGCCCGCCTCCTCGAAGGCGTCGTCGGCAACCAGGATTCCGTCCTCTACGAGTCCTTCACCACCCGCCACCTCCTCGACTGCCCCCAATACACCCGCCCCGCCGACTTCCGCGGCTGGAAGGTCCCCGAAACCCTGCTGTCCGGCAACCATGAGCAGATCCGCCGGTGGCGCGAGCAGGCCGCCCTGGCCAAGACTACAAAAAACCGCCCGGATTTATTACAATAGAGGTTCACTTCGTTTCCCGCTGAGGCTTCCCCATGCAAACCGCGCTGTTGACCAAGACTGAGAATGCGAATAAGCGTACGGATATCATCGATTTCCGTCCTGGCGACACGATTCGCGTACACGTGAAAATCAAGGAAGGCGAAAAAGAGCGCCTCCAGGCTTTCGAGGGCACCGTCCTCGCCCGCAAAAACCGCGGCTCCATGGGCGAAACCATCACCGTCCGCAAGGTCAGCTTCGGCCAGGGCGTCGAGCGCATCTTCCCCCTTCACGCCCCCGTCATCGACCACATCGACTTCGTTCGCACCGGCCGCGTTCGCCGCGCCAAGCTCTACTACCTGCGCGAGCTCAAGGGCAAAGCCGCCCGTCTCCGCGAGCGCGAGTAAGGCGCGGGCTCTGAACATGCCCGGGCAGGCGCGAAGCCGCTGCCGGAACACCTTTGAACGCCAAGCCGCCCAAGCCGGCTACCAGCGCGTCGCAGGCACGGATGAAGTCGGTCGCGGCTGTCTCTTCGGCCCCGTCTTTGCAGCCGCCGTCATTCTCTCGCCGGACCACCCCATCCAAGGCCTGAACGACAGCAAAAAACTCTCCCCGGAAACCCGCCTCTCCCTCGCCGCCCGCATCCGCGAACGCGCCTTGGCCTGGTCCATAGCCGCGATCGACGCCTATGAAATCGACCGCATCAACATTCTCCAAGCCTCCCGCCTCGCCATGAAGCGCGCCCTCGAATCCCTCTCGCCCCCCTGCGACTACATCCTCTCCGACGCCGTCTCCATCGATCTTCCCCTCCCCCAACTCGCCCTCATCGAAGGCGACGCCCGCTGCCGCTCCATCGCCGCCGCCTCCATCCTCGCCAAAACCGAACGTGACTCGTGCCTCGCCGAATGGGACCGCGTCTTTCCCGGCTATGCCCTGACACAGAACAAAGGCTACGGCACCGCCGCGCATCTCGAAGCCCTCCGCAAACTCGGCCCAACGCCCCTCCACCGCTTCAGCTTCGAACCCGTCCGCCGCTCCTCCCCGCTCGGAATGCCCACAGGCCGCCCCAGCCAACTCGAAATGTTCGCCGCCGCCGGGAGTGATGCGTGACCACCGAAACCGCCCCCCGCTCCCGCTGGCTCCACTCGCTCGGCGCCGTGCTATTCGTCCTGTTCTGCTTCGAACTCGGCCTCATGCTCGTCACCCTGCCCTGGATGGACTCCTGGGACCTGAACTGGTTCGCCACCCTCTCGCCCGCGCTCCACGGCCTCTGGACGAACACCTACTTCCGCGGCGCGCTCAGCGGCATCGGCGCCCTCAATCTCTTCATCGCCATCTCCGAGACCCGGCGCATGTTCCGCCGCGCCTGACGCGCCCTCTATTGCTGCGGCAGCACCGGCGCCACCGCCCGGTTCACCGTGTCCGGATCGTCTCGCAGCCTCACGTAAAGTACCGTCCCGTTCGGCCGCGGCACCGTCAGCGTATCCTCCGCGAAACCCCGCGGAACTGTCACGGCTTGAGTGAACTGCGCGTCCGGCGCCACCGCCTGCAGCAGATACAGGTTCTTGCCGCTCAGCGTGCACGGCGTGTCCGGGCTGTCCGGACAACGCACCTCTTTCAACTCCGGCAACCGCACCAGCGTCGCCAAAGGCTGCCAGTCCCCCGTCGCTCCGCCGCTAGCCACCGCCCGGAACCGCAGCGGCCCGAAACCCGACGCCCCGAACGCCTTCATCGGGTCAAGCGTGGCCATCACCGTCTGAGCATCCTGCAGCGTCAGGCTCCCGTCGGCCACCGTCAGCATCGCGCTCGTCCCGCCATCCACCGGCGCAACCTCGATCTTCTCATCCCGCGGAAACTCGGCCGGCGCGTCCGACTTCACTACAAACGACAACTGCGCATTCAGCGGCAGTTCATTCGGATTCTCCAGCCTTATCCCCGCACCCGCCGGAGCCGCCTCCGTTATCACCCGCTTGCTTAGCAGTTCCAGCTTCGGCCGCGGAGCCTCCACAGCCGCCGGCACGCTCGCCTCGCGCCCGTCCTTCAACGTAACCTGCGCCGTAAGCTGGTCCGCCTGCTGAAGCGCCTCGCCGTCCGGCGAATGCAGCGCCAGTTCGTCCGCATTCCCCACCCGCTCCAGTTTCCCCGGCTGGAACGCCACCCCCTCCAGCACCACCTTCGACACTTCATCCAGCCGCGTTCCCTTCAACGTCGCTTGTTTGTCCCCCGCATACATCCGAAACTGATCCAGATGTCCCGGCTCGGCAAACGCCCGCAGCTTCACCGCTTCCGGCGACGCCACGCCATACTGCTTCACCAGGATCGTCACCGGCCCCGGCTTGGCGTCCTTGAGTGCTATGCTCGCCTCCAACTCGTCCGGATCCTCGTTCTTCCACGACGACTTCAAAGTCCTTCCATCCCCGCCCAACACCGTCAGGCTCTCCACGCACGCCGCCGCGCCCGACTGCAAGTGGATCTTGTCCTCCCGCCCCACCACCAGCACCGTGCTCTCCGTCGCCGGAATCGTCCAGCCCACGCCGCGCCCGCTGCGCAGCCGGAAACTCGGACCGTCGAACGGCTCGAAGCCCCACTGCCCATGCAGAATCCCGCCGATCCCTTCATCCAGTTGCCCCGCCGGAAGCGAGTCAGCGTCCACCACAAACCCGCCTTTCACCGCATCCGGCCGCGCCGGCAACTCCAGCGTCTGTCCCGCCTTCGTCTGAACGTGCAGCGAGTAATCGTGCCCCAGGTTCGTTGCAAACAGGAGCGGCGCCCCGTCGGCCTCCAACGTCAACCCTGGCTTGTCCACGCAGTAACCCTGCTTGGCGTCCACCGCGCGAAGCAGCGGCGGCTGGGTTCCTCCTACCATCGGCAACGCCGCCACCAGCACCGTCTGCGGCTTCCGGAACGACGGCGGATTGTTCAGCCGCAGCTTCAGTTCATCCTTCTCCGCCAGCGCCAGCGCCGGCGCGTACTGATACTGCGCCGTGTGAAAGCTGCTCATCAGCCGGATCACGTCCAGGAACGCGCCCACATAAGGGCTGTAGTAAGCCATCCCCGCGGTCGGTGCCATCGTGAGTTGCCCCACCAGGTCCGCCCCCGCGCCCGATGTCAGCGAAGCCAGCATCGCCGGATGCTGCCCGTCGTCGAGCACAAGCTGATCCACGCCCTGCAACAAACACGGAGCCTGCTGCTCGGTCGGCTTATCGAAACACTGCGAATCGAGCTTGATGTTCAGGCTCCGAGCCGCCAGCGCCGTTTCCTTCTTCAGCGCCGTCTGGTCCGTCGCCGCCGTCTCCCGCACATCGCTCAGATAGCGGTCCAGCCGCATGCGGTCCCGGCTCGCCTGGTTCAAGTCCTGCGCGATCCGCACAAACACCCCCGGCCGCTCCCGTACCGTCGACCGCAGAGTCCGGAAATCCCCGCCCGTCGCCGGCGCCAGCAGAATTAAAGCCTGCTGCGCATCGTCGGGAACCGTGATCTCGATCCCCTCCTTGCGAACCTGCTTGCCCCACCCGTCCGCTCGAGTGAACCAATCCTCCGGAGGCGGGTTGGTAGGCCCCTGCAGAAACGCCGTAATCAACAAATAACGTGCCGAGGAGTCCTCTGCGAACAAGGGCTTCAGCCAGATCTTATCCCCCGGCTCCAGATTTGGAACTTCCGAAATCGGAAGCGTTCGCCCACCCCGAGTCACCTCAGCCCGAATTTCCGGACCCGTCAAATCAAACGCGGCCGTATTCGCAAAGCCACAATTTCCAACAAAACTAATTAAGATTCCAAAAGATAAGGGCCATCTCCGCCACGTCGCCATACCCTCAGTTTAAATGGCCCCGGCCCCAAAACCGTTCCGCCTCCCGGCTCCTGGCTCCTTA
>JAJYKC010000339.1 GCA_021788955.1 Acidobacteriota bacterium | reverse complement strand
CGTCGGCAAAGCCTACGGCCACCGCACCCCCGTCTTCGCCCGCGAAATGACCCACATCATCTTCCGCCCCTATTGGGAAGTCCCCGATACCATCGCCTACAAGGAACTCTTCCCCAAGCTCGCCAAGGACCCGTCTTACTTCGTCAAGAATCACTACGTCACCCGCCACCGCGGCCCCACCCTCGTCCGCCAGCTCCCCGGCCCCGACAACGCCCTCGACGGCGTCAAGTTCGTCTTCCCCAACGAGCACGACGTCTACTTACACGGAACCCCCGCCACCGAGTTATTCGCCAAAACCCGCCGCGACTTCAGCCACGGCTGCATCCGCGTCGAAAAGCCCGCCGAACTCGCCCGCTGGGTCCTCCGCCATCAGCCCGAATGGACCCCCGAACGCATCGCCGAAGCCATGAACCGCGACACCCCGCTCGAAGTCAAACTCGCCCGCCCCATCCCCGTCCTCATCGTCTACGGCACCGCCATCGTCCTCGAATCGGGCGAAGTCCACTTCTTCAACGACATCTACCACCTCGACACCGCCCTCGACCAGGCCCTCAAAACCCGCCGCCCGTAACCCCCGTGCGCGCCGTCACCCAGACGTACTCGTTTGTCGTTGAGCTTCCTCGCCTTCTTGAGCCGGACACCGGCCAACTGTCCGTCCATTCGTTCATGTACCGGGGATGCGGAGGTGCTTCCTCGTGTTAGAGGATGGCGTAACGGCACCTCCCAGGAGGCACGTCGATGACAGCGAATGATATCGCGGAAAACCTCGGTCTCACCCCGAGGCAAAGTAAAGAGTGCTCGGAATCGTTGCCGGCCGGAGATGCACCTATTAGTGACGCCCGAGACATTCTCCTCAGCGATAACTCCGAAGACCCAAGATTGTGCCGGAGATTCAATCCGAAGTTGCGCTACCACAAAACCAGGAAGGACTCCTCCACCCTATCCTGAAAATTCAGAATTTCCAGTGCCCGTCCGCGACGCAGGGATTCAATTGTCCGCGTGCTGCAATTCCCAACCGCAATCCATACTACCTTCGGAGGGTGTCCAAATAAAAAGCTTCTCTGCCGGAAGTCTGCGTCCTTCGTCACGACGGTGAAGCCATGTTGAGCGGCGTACTTCCAGACGACACCATCACTGGCATCCCGCAAGCCGGCGTCGCGCACGTGAATTGAGCCTGGAAATAGGTCAGCCAGAGCCCGGCTCAAGAACGGTGAAAGATTCTGATCGATCCGCAGCTTCACGCCGGGATGTTATCAAGTCACCGCCCGCGCTCCGCCGCGAACTTGAGACAAGCCCCGATGTCTTCCCGAGTCAGATCGGGGAAATCGTGAAGGACTTCCTGTTCCGTCATGCCGGAGGCGAGATAATCGAGCACATCATAAACGGTGATGCGCATGCCCCGGATGCATGGTTTGCCGCCCATCTTTCCCGGGTCGATCGTAATGATCTTTCCGTAATCCATCCGCCCGCCTACTTCCCCCGCGTAACTTCCCCAAACACCCGCAGTAAGTTCCCGCCCAGGAATTTATCGATCCGCTCTTCGCTGTAACCCCGCCGCGCCATCGCTTCCGTAATCATCGGTAAGTCGCGAATGTCCCGCATCCCGCGCGGCAGCGTCGGCCCGCCGTCGAAATCGCTTCCCAGCGACACATGATCCTCGCCCACAATCCCAATCGCCCGGTCCACCACGCCCACCCATTGATCCACCGTCAACAGCAAATCTTCCGGGGCAGGGAAGCCCGGCATCGGAAACTGCGGCCCGACAAGCGCGTCAATCTGCGCGATCGGCATCGCCGTCAAATTTTGCGCCCGCCCCGTGTCCCAGAACGCCTTCCCCTCATGCGCCGTCCGGTACTCGAACTCCTTCCGGTTGTGAAACTCGTTGCCGATCTGAAACCCGATCACGCCGCCATGCGCCGCCAGCTTCTTCATCAGCCAGTCCGGCATGTTGCGCGGAATGTCGTTCAGCGCCCGCATCCCGTTGTGCGTGGCCACCAGCGGCTCCGTGCTCACATCGATCGCCTGCGAAATCGCATCGTCGGAGGCGTGCGACAAGTTGATCACCATCCCCAACCGGTTCAACTCGCGGATCACCTCGCGCCCGTGCGGGCTCAACCCATGCGACTCCGGCGGCGAGCAGCACGAGTCCGCGTAGTGATTCGGCCAGTTGTGCGCCGACAGCATCATCGACCGAAGCCCCAGCCGGTAAAACTGCCGAATTACGCGCAGATCCCCGTCGCGATCGAAGCTCCCCTCAATGTCGAGCACCGCCGCGATCTTTCCCACCCGGTGAATCCGCTCCACATCGGCCGCGTTGTACGCAATCTCGATCTTCGACGAATTGTTCGCAATCTGCTCCCGCGCGCATTCGAGCATCCGCAGCGCCTGCTTCGCTTCCCAGTGCCCCGGATAATAATCCTCGGTCACGAAGATCGAAAAAAACATCGCGCCCAGCCCGCCCTCGAACGCTCGTGGTAAATCGAACTGCCCGTCGCTCTTGCGCACGCCGATATCGCCGCCATGGTAAAACTCACGGTCGATCGCATGAATGTGCCCATCGAACACCAGCGCCCGCTTGTGAATGGCTAAAGCGCGCTGCTCAACCGAGGTCTGCGCGCTCACCGCCGCCGCCAGCGCAACGGCCGAAATCACACTGAGGAAAACTCTCATCTCTGCTCCGCATTATAATGGCGCTTCGCGGACTCTTCCGCGGATCTCTCAAAATGCCTCAACCCGACCGCAGACCCCGCCTCGCAGCCGTCGTCAACGTCTATCAAAAGCTCTACCACGCCCAGCACATCGTCGACCGTTTTCTCGACGGCTACGGCTGGGATGGTACGTATCACATGCCGCCCATGGATTTGATCGCCCTTTACGTCGATCAGGTCGGCCCGCACGATGTCAGCCGCGAACGCCTGCTCCGCCATCCTACTCTCAAGCTCTACCCGACCGTCGAAGACGCCATCACCCTTGGCGGCTCCAAACTCGCCGTCGACGGCATCGTCGTCGTCGGCGAACACGGCAACTACCCCAAGAACGAACTCGGCCAAACCGAATACCCGCGGTACCAATACTTCGACCGCATCGTCAACGTTTTCCGCTCGAGCGGCCGCACCGTCCCCTACTTCAACGACAAACACCTCTCCTGGAACTACGAGTGGGCCCAGCGTATGGTCTCCACCGCCCACTCCATGGGCTTCGCCCTCCAGGCCGGATCCAGCCTCCCCGTCACCTGGCGCATCCCCTCCATCGACATGCCCTATGGCGCAAAGGTCCGCGAAGCCGTCGCCATCTGCTACGGCGGCATCGACAGCTACGACTTCCACGGTCTCGAAACCATCCAGTGCATGGTCGAGCGCCGCGCGGGCGGGGAAACCGGCGTCGAATGGCTCCAGGCCTATCGCGGCGAAGCCTTCTGGAACGCCATGGAAGAAGGCGTCTGGTCGCGCGAGCTCATGAACGCCGCGCTCTGCCGCAGCCACACGCTCGGCCAGGCGCGCCCCAGCTTCAACGACCGCTTTCCTACACTCGGCGAAATGCGCTCTCTCGTCAAGGAACCCATCGCCTACAACTATCAGCACACCAACGGACCCCGCTGCACCATGATGCTCATGAACGGCCTCGTCCGCGACTTCAACTTCGCCGCCGCCATCGACGGCCGCCCCGATCCGCTGTCCGTCCAGATGTACCTGCCCATGCCCGACGGCCGCACCACCCTCGCCAATTTCTTCAGTCCCCTCGTCCACCACATGGAAACCCTCTTCCTCTCCGGCAAGGCCGCCTACCCCATCGAGCGCACGCTGCTCACCACCGGCCTCACCGCGGCCGGCTGCGAAAGCCTGTTCCGCGGCAAACGCATCGAGACGCCGTGGCTCAACGTCGCCTACACCGCGCCCACCGAATCCCTCTATTGGAGAAGCTGAACTCACATGCTCACTCGTCGTGACTTCCTCGCCGCCGCGGCCGCTGCACCGCTCGCCCGCGCCGCCGAACCCATCCGCCTCGCCATCGTCACCACCATCTATCGCTACCTCTCGCATGGCCAGCACATCGGCGACCGCTTCCTCGTCGGTTACCCGCACAACGGCGGTTGGCACACGCCTCCCGTCAAGGTCGTCTCGCTCTACGTCGACCAGCACCCTGAAGGCGACCTAAGCGCTCTCCGCGCCGCCGAGTTCGGCTTCCACGTCTATCCCACCATCGCCGAAGCCCTCCGCTGCGGCGGCTCCAAACTCGCCTGCGACGCGGTCCTCATCGTCGGCGAGCACGGCGACTACCCGCGCAACGAAAAAGGCCAGATCCTCTATCCGCGCTACGAATTCTTCGAGCAATGCGTGAAGGTCTTCCGCGAGGATGGCCGCGTCGTCCCCGTCTACAACGACAAGCACCTCTCCTACAGCTTCACCAAAGCCCACGCCATGGTCGAAGCCTCGGAGAAGATGGGTTTCCCCATGCTCGGCGGCTCGTCGCTCCCCGTCA
>JAJYKC010000338.1 GCA_021788955.1 Acidobacteriota bacterium | reverse complement strand
GGCTGCAAACCCAGGGCTCATCCGCGATCTCGACCCGAAGGCGCCGACGCTCGAAGGTTATCTGTTCCCCTCCACCTACCGGATCGGACGGCACGCCACGGGGCGGGAGTTATGCCGGATGATGACGGCGCAATTCCGCCGCGAGTGGCGCGCTCTGGCGCCCTCGCGGGGCGCCGACTTGCACAACGTCGTTACTCTGGCCTCCTTGGTCGAGAAGGAGACAGCGAATCCGGAAGAACGTCCCCTGATCGCGGGCGTGTTCCGCAACCGTCTCGAGAAAGGCATGCTGCTCGACTGCGACCCGACGACGATTTATGCCGCTCTGCTCGATGAGCGCTATCGCGGCGTGATCCATCGCTCGGATCTCGCCAGCCACAACGCGTACAACACCTACACGCACGCGGGCCTGCCACCGGGACCGATCGCCAATCCCGGGGTTGCCTCGCTCGAAGCCGCGCTCGATCCGGCAAAAACAGATTATTTGTATTTTGTCGCGAAGCCGGACGGTGGCGGACATCGGTTCTCCCGCACGATCGAAGAACACAACCGCCGCGTCCGCGAGTACCGCCGTGGAACCCGCTAAGCGCACCAGGGCCGCGCGGCTCGCCGCGTACCTGGAAGAGGCGCAGCCGCCGGTCATTGACGAAGCCGAGAGGGACCGGATCGCGGCTCTACTCGCTCCCGTTTCGGAGAAAACGCTGCGCACTCTGCTGCTCAACTGCAGGCGGAGGCTCGCGCCGCTGGTCGAAGGCGTGCGCCAGGATTGCTTCGGCTCGCTTGAGCGAACCCTGCTAACGCTCGCGGCCGAATACCACGCGGGAACGGCGGAGCGGCGCAATGCCTGCCGTACCGCGGTGATCCGCGCCAAAGACCACGCCCGCCTCTCCGCCCGGCGCAATGAGGCGCTCCGCCAGGAAAAAGACGAGATGATCCTCTGGATGCTCACGTGGCTTGAAAATCCCGAGATCTTCCCCATGTGGCTCGAAATCCGACGAAGCCTAAGAGACAATCGAGGAGATGAAGCCGCAAATATCTCCGACTGATCCGCGCTACCCGATCGGCCGCTTCCAGTACGCCGGTCCGCTCACGGCGCAAGGCCGGGCCGAAGCGATCCGGCAGATCGCTTCGGCGCCTTCGCTCCTGCGCGCCGCGGTGACGGGACTTAGCGATGCGCAGCTTGACACGCCGTACCGGGAAGGCGGATGGACAGTCCGCCAGGTGGTGCACCATGTGCCCGACAGCCACATGAACAGCTACGTCAGGTTCCGGCTCGCGTTAACGGAGGACGATCCGCTGATCAAGCCTTACGATGAGGCCAAGTGGGCGGAGCTTACCGACGCCTCCCGCGGGCCCGTGGAAGTGTCGCTGGCGCTGCTGGACGCTCTACACATTCGCTGGGCGTCGCTCATTGGCTCGCTCGAGGAGGCGGCGTGGGCACGGACATTCCGGCACCCGGAGATGGGACCGGTGACGCTCGATCGCGCGGCGGTGCTGTACGCGTGGCACGGACGCCACCACACCGCGCACATTACCGCCTTGCGCGAGCGAATGGGTTGGTAGTTACTTCGTGGACTGAGCCGCTTCAAATGCGGCGAGATTGCTCTTGTCGACCAGCGTCGCCCCGGTATCGATGAACACCGGATACGGCGAGTGGGTGTCATCTGCGAACTTCAACCCAAGCGATTGCGGCTTGTAGTGGGAGATGTCGTCGAGAACCTTCACGCCGTAGAATGCCATGGTGTATGGCTTCTGGGCGATGGTTGCCGCAATGACGCCCTTCTGAATCCAGTCGAGAGTGTCCTTCACGGTGTCCATCGCAACAATGGTTTTGCCGCCAACCTTGTTGCGGTCGAGAACGTCGGCCACTTCCTTACAGGCAGCCTCCTCCAGACAGACGAAACCGTCGGGCTTGATCTTACCCTGGTTGATGATCTCGCTGGTGGTGTCAAAAGCGACTCGAGGGTCGCCCTTGACGTTGATGATCTGAATGAACTCGACGCCACTCCCCTTGATCGCATCCTGATATCCCTTGAGGCGCTCGTCAAGATTGGCCTGGCCGGGCATCGTATACGCAACCACCTTGCCCTTGCCGTTCAGTTCCTTCAGAAGCGCGCGGCCACCCATTTGGCCGGCTTCATAGTTATTCGTACCGATGAACGTAATCCGCTTGCTGCCCGGGGCGTCGGAGTCCATGGCGACTACCGGGATGCCCTGACCGATGGCGGAATCGATTTCCGGGCCAAGAACGGAGGGGTCGGCGACGTTGACGAGAATTCCGGCAGGCTTTTTGGCGACCGCGGCCCGGAAGGCGTCACGTTCGGCTTGCACATCGTAGGTGTCCGGACCGACCATTTCAGCCTGAACACCCAACTGGCGCGCGGCGGCGGTCAAACCGTTAGCGGCCGTCTGCCAGTAATCCAGCTTGATGTTCGCGGCAACGAGATAGTATTTTTCATTTGGATCGTGCCGTCCCCCGCTGCACGCAGAGGCAACCAGCGCAAGGGTCAGTGTAACTACAAGAGTCACTTTGGACATGGAAGGATCATACACTCCGTTGTTCGCGGCGCGCAAGGGTGGCGGGTGCACCGTCACTTGATTTCGAGAATTTCTTTTTCTTTCACCTTTGCCGCGCTGTCAAGTTTCTGGATGTGAGAGTCGGTGAGTTTCTGGACTTCGTCGAGCGCGCGGCGTTCGTCGTCTTCGCTGATGATTTTGTCTTTGAGGAGTTTCTTCACCGCCTCATTGGCATCACGGCGCACGTTGCGGAGGGTGACGCGGTGCTCCTCTGCGATGTGATGGAGCTTGCGGACC
Organism: Acidobacteriota bacterium; assembly: GCA_021788955.1. The sequence goes on along the minus strand of JAJYKC010000338.1, from coordinate 1,675 downwards.
AGCTCCTTTCGGCGCTCCTCGGTGAGCGGCGGAATCGGTATGCGGATAAGCTTGCCGTCGTTGCTGGGGTTCAGGCCGAGATCTGCGCTGCGAATCGCTTTTTCGATCGCGCCGATCTGGCCGGCGTCGAAGGGCTGAACGGTGATCAAGGCGGGTTCAGGCACGTGCAGGGTGGCGACCGCATTGAGCGGCATCACGGAGCCGTAGGCCTCGACCTTGACGCTGTCGAGCAGACTGACGGAAGCACGGCCGGTGCGGATGCTGGCCATTTCATGCTGCAAACCCTGAAGGGCCTTTTCCATCCGAGCCTTCGCGTGGGCCTCCAGTTCCTTGACGGACTGAAACGTATGAGCGGCTGCCGGAGCTGAATTGGGATCGTTTTTCATAGCGAGGAATCAATGAATCATGGTGCCGACGGGTTCTCCCATCACCATCCGCATTATATTGCCGCGCACGTTCAAATTGAAAACGATGATCGGCATCTGGTTGTCGCGGCACATGGCCACCGCGGAGGCGTCCATGACGCGCAGGGACTTGGCCAGCACGTCCAGATAGCTTACTTCGGGGTAAAGAACCGCGTCGGGATGCTTCATCGGATCTTTGTCGTACACGCCGTCGACCTTGGTGGCCTTGGCGATGACTTCGGCGTGGATTTCGAGCGCGCGGAGGGTGGCGGCGGTGTCGGTGGAGAAATACGGGTTCGAGGTGCCGGCGGCGAAGATGACGATGCGGCCCTTCTCGAGGTGGCGGATGGCGCGGCGCCGGATGTAGGGTTCGGCGACCTGGTGCATCTGGATCGCAGTCATGACACGGGTAGGGACGCCGGCTTTCTCGAGAGCGTCCTGCAGCGCCAGTGCGTTGATGACCGTGGCGAGCATGCCCATGTGGTCGCCGGTGACACGGTCCATATTCTTGGCGGCCGCGGCGACGCCGCGGAAAAAATTCCCGCCACCGACGACAAGCCCGATTTCAACGCCGGTCCTGGCGACTTCGGTCATCTCGCAGGCCAGGTCCTGAACCCGTTCCGCCGAAATGCCGAACGAGTCCGGCCCGGCCAGAACCTCACCGCTGAGTTTGAGGAGAACGCGCTTGTATCGGGCCATGCGCGCCCCGTTCAGGCGGGCTGCGGGACGCCCGGTTCCACGGTGGAGGCGGCAGCCTGGGAGTCGCCGACCTTGAAGCGGACGAAGCGGGCCACGGAGATGTTTTCGCCGAGTTTGCCGATGGCGGCTTTGACGAGGTCGCCCACTGTCGTGGTGTTGTCCTTGATGAACGGCTGCTCGTAGAGGCAGACTTCCTCGTAGAATTTGTTCAAGCGGCCCTCGACGATCTTGTCGAGCATCTTCTCCGGCTTGCCCTCTGCGCGGGCGCGGTCCCGTTGGATTTCCTTTTCGTGGTCGAGAGCGGAGGCGCTGACGTCTTCCTTGCGGAGGAACTGCGGGTCGGCCGCGGCCACCTGCATCGCGAGGTCGCGGACGAGAGTCTGGAAATCGTCGGTGCGGGCCACGAAGTCAGACTCGCAGTTGACCTCGATGAGCACGCCCAATTGCGAACCCTGGTGAATGTAGGAGCCGATGACGCCCTGCCGCGTGGTGCGGGCGGCCTTTTTCGTTGCGGACGCAATGCCGAGCTTGCGAAGAACATCAACGGCCTTATCGAGGTCGCCACCGGCTTC
>JAJYKC010000337.1 GCA_021788955.1 Acidobacteriota bacterium | reverse complement strand
GCCGGACTCGTTGTACTTCCTGGACGCGATGCACGGTTGGTTCACCAGCGACAAAGGCATCTGGAGGACGGTGGACGGCGGCGGGAAGTGGGACAAGATTTCGAAGGAAGTGGGCATTGAGGATCTTTACTTCGCCGATGCCTCACACGGGTACGCGGCCGGCGTGGGCGGACGGCTCCTGGAGACGACGAATGGAGGGCAGGACTGGCACGAGCTGGCGATCGGCAGCCTTCCCTATCCGAAGGATCAGATCTCGTTCGAGTGGGTGACGTTCCTGGGGCCGGATCATGGGATTTTGGCGGGATCGGCGTTTCCGTATGGGCAGCGGATCTCGATGCGGCCGGACTGGATGGATCCGGAGCGGGCCCGGCGCATGCATGCTCCTCCGACGGTATCCTTTGTCGCCGAGACGAAGGATTCGGGCAAGACGTGGCAGGCGGGGAAGCCATTTTCGAATTATGGAAACCTGCTGCGGACTCGATGCCTGGCCGACGGGCGGGCGTTGGTGACGATGCAATTTGATGACGGATCTCCGTGGCCGAGCCATCTGGAGCAGGTGGATCCGGAGACGGGCAAGACGATTCTTATTTTCCGGCGGAAGGACCGGGTGATTAAGGACGCCGTGCAATTGAAGTCGAACGACTACATCATCGCGACGATCGAGCCGCCGGGTACATCAACTGCGCTTCCGATTCCGGGCAAGATCAAGATGGTTCGCGGCCACGGCGGGGATTCGTGGGTGGAGGATCCGGTGGACTACCGGGCCGTGGCACGGAATTTGATTCTCGCGGCGTCACCGGACGAGCACTTGTGGGTGGCGACGGACACGGGGATGATTCTCGCGTTTCTACCCGGGGCTCAAGGGGATGGCGCGACTGGCGCGGGGGGCCGTTGAACGGCCGCGCTCAAACATAATTCCCACCCCCTGTTTTATTCACAAGATTCACACCGCGTATCCTGGCTAAACATCTGATAACAAGTGAAATATCTATTGAGGATTTTCACTAAGTTACAGTTGGATTTCGATTGACGAAAGAAGCGTTTGGAGGCACACTGGAGTTGGTTCCAAGAGGTTCATGGGACAGCAAGCCGAGCGGTAGGTAGCGGACCTGGAACGATGATCCGAGGCTAAACGAGATCAGTGAAGCTTCGGGGAGCGAGAGGAGATCGAGCCAATCGCCAAGGTAGGTTGCTTTTGCCGGATGGAGCCGGGCGCGTTGAAACGGAAGGAAGAGATTCCTGACGGGGAGCGACGGTTTTAGACGACGGAAGCGGTGAGTTGCGGCAGAACGGAAACGGGTGGCAATCGCAGACCATCCCCGGTATAAAAAGCCGAGGATGCGAGGTTGCCGCGGACCGTACGGCTCATGTGCAATTCGCTTCAGCCGAAGATGTAGGCCGGGAGTGATGACCCCTCCGTGGGACGTTTCGCAAGAGACGGCTCGCTGAGGGCGAACAAAAGGTCGCATCGAGCCTGAGACCTCTAGCGAGTACGTGCTTTGCCATGCGGTCGCAATGAAGTCAGCCGGGAGAAACACCTGGTCGATGGAGCGATGGTATGGGCGACAAGGCAAGTCTCGCATGCCGTGTTCTGACCGTGCATGCCGGCCGGAGAACGGGCTGTTGCCAATGGGTCACTTGGAACCATTTTCTTTTTCGGCCCCTGCCGCGGCCGATTCCTTTTCCCGGCTTACAGCTTCGATAGCGCGGTCCGGCGGGACGAAGCGGACTTACACTGGGGGAAGATGCCGCCTACGCTCCCGCTGCCGGCTGCGCCGGTGATTCCTCCGCAAGACCGGGATCGTCCCGCGCCCTTCGACGCACTTTTCAATCCTCATACCGTGGCGCTCATTGGCGCGACGGACCGCGCGGGCAGCGTGGGTCACGCACTTTGGGCGAATCTGTGCGATCCTGCGTCGACCCGGCTGCTATACGCGGTGAATCCGGAGCGGAGCGAGATCGAGGGATATCCGTGTTTCGCCAACATCGCATCGACGCCGAAGCCGGTGGATCTGGCGGTGATTGCGACGCCGGCGCGGACGGCGCCAGGCGTGGTAGGCGAGTGTGCGCGCGCGGGGGTGCGGGCGGCCGTGATCATTTCTGCCGGGTTCCGGGAAACGGGGGCCGAGGGCGCAGCGCTGGAGCAGCGGATTCTGGACGCGGCGCGCGGGTCGAGCATGCGCATCATCGGGCCGAACTGCCTGGGGGTGATGCGTCCTTCCAGTGGACTGAACGCGACGTTCGCTACGAGCATGGCGCGGCCGGGGCGGCTGGGGTTCATCAGCCAGAGCGGCGCTCTGTGCACGGCGATTCTGGACTGGAGCCAGCGCGAGATGGTGGGGTTCAGCGCGTTTGTGTCGATCGGGTCGATGCTCGATGCGGGGTGGGGCGACCTGATTCACTACCTGGGGGACGACCCGCAGACGCGGAGCATCATTCTGTACATGGAGTCGATCGGGGATGCGCGGACGTTTTTGTCGGCGGCGCGCGAGATTGCGCTGACGAAGCCGATCATTGTGCTGAAGCCAGGGCGGACGGAAGCGGCGGCGAAGGCGGCCGCGTCGCATACCGGAGCGCTCACGGGGCAGGACGATGTGTTGGACGCGGCGTTCCGGCGATGCGGCGTGCTGCGGGTAAATACGATTGCGGAGTTGTTTTACCTGGCGGAGGCGCTCGACAAGCAGCCGCGGCCGCGAGGTCCGCGGTTGACAGTGGTGACGAACGCGGGCGGGCCGGCGGTGCTGGCGGCCGACGCGACGCTGAGCGAGGGCGGGCAGCTTGCCGCGCTGAGCAAGGAGACGCTGAGCGCGCTCGATGAATTCCTGCCGCCGCATTGGAGCCATCAGAATCCGGTGGATATTCTCGGCGATGCCGATGCGGGGCGCTTCGCGAAGGCGGTGGATCTGGCGGCGAAGGATCCTTCGACCGACGGTCTGTTGATGATTCTGGCGCCGCAGGCGGTGACGGACCCGGCGACGGTTGCCGAACAGTTGACGCCGTTCGCGCATCTGCCGGGCAAGCCGGTGATCGCGAGTTGGATGGGCGGGCAGAGCGTGGAGCGCGGGGAGGCGATTCTGAACCGCGCGGGGATTCCGGTGTACGCGTATCCGGATTCGGCGGCCCGCGTGTTTCAACTGATGTGGCGGTACAGCGCGAACTTGCGCGCCTTGTATCAGACGCCGCAGGCGCTGGAGGCCGAAGTTCCGGACGGTACGCCGAGCGCGCAGGCTCGCGGGGCCGCGATGGAACTGGTGGAGCGGGTTCGCGCGAGCGGGCGCACGCTTCTGACCGAGGCGGAATCGAAGTCGCTGCTCGAGGCCTATGGGATTCCGACGGTGCGGACGGTGGTTGCGCGGGATGTAGATGAGGCAGTGCGGGCGGCGGAGGCGATCGGCTATCCGGTGGTGGTGAAGCTGCACTCGGAGACGGTGACCCATAAGACGGATGTCGGGGGCGTGCGGTTGAATTTGGGCGGGGCGGAGGAAGTGCGGCGGGCGTTCGAGGCGATCCGAAGCTCGGTGGCTGCGACGGCGGGAGACAAGCATTTCCTGGGCGTGACGGTACAGCCGATGGTGCGGCTGGAGGGGTACGAACTGATACTGGGTTCGACGATCGACGCGCAGATCGGGCCCGTGCTGCTGTTCGGGAGCGGTGGGCAGCTTGTCGAAGTGTACAAAGATCAGGTGGTAGGACTTCCGCCGCTGAACACGACGCTGGCACGGCTGATGATGGAACGGACGCGGATTTACACGGCCCTGGGAGGCGTGCGGGGACGGCGGCCGGTGGATGTGGCGGCGCTGGAGCGGCTGCTGGTGCGGTTCAGCTATCTGGTGGTGGAACTGAACGCCATTCGGGAGATCGATATCAATCCGCTGATGGCGTCGGTCGAAGGGTTGCTGGCTCTCGACGCGCGGGTGATTCTGCATCCGCGGGAGGTGACGGAACTTCCTCGCCCCGCGATCCGGCCGTATCCGGTGCAATACGCCGAGCCGTGGAAGCTGAACGACGGGACAGACGTAATGATCCGGCCGATCCGGCCCGAAGATGAGCCGGCGATGGTGCGGTTCCATCACATGCTGAGCGACCGCAGCGTCTACCAGCGGTATTTTCACTTCGCGGGATTGAGTCAGCGAATTTCGCATGACCGTCTGGTGCGTATCTGCTTTAACGACTACGACCGCGAGATCGCCCTTGTGGTGGAGACGGCGGGCGCGGCGGCGGAGCGGCTGATCATCGCGGTGGGGCGGTTGACGAAGGCGCGGCTGGCGAACGAGGCGGAGCTGGCGTTTCTGATCGCGGACGAGTATCAAGGGCGGGGGTTGGGGAGCGAGTTGGGGCGGCGGCTGGTGGAGATCGGGTGGCGGGAGAAGTTGGACAGGGTGACGCTTGAGGTGCTGGCCGATAATTCGCTGATGCTGAACCTGGCGAAGGATCTGGGGTTCAAGCTGTCGGCGCCGTTCGGGGGGATTGTGCACGGGGTGCTTGAAGGTTG
>JAJYKC010000336.1 GCA_021788955.1 Acidobacteriota bacterium | reverse complement strand
GGAGGAAGCAACACATACAGCGCCTGCGTCGGGAACGGAGCGTTCTTCGGCGGTGGGAAAGCGCCCGGGAACGGATTTCCGCCCGGATACCCCAGCCACGGATTGCTGAACGGTCCCGACGAAGTCAGGTCGATCTCATTCACCACCGGCGGATTCGACGTCAACCGCTGCGAGTACCACACCTCGGTCGAATCATGCATGATCGCCCCGCCGATGCGGATCGAATCGCGTCCATCGCCGTGCGGGTTCCACACCAGGCCGACGCGAGGGCTGAACACAGCCAGGTCGTTATTCGTAAACGTCTTGTTTACGCCCGGATCGCCGTAGTAGAACGACCCGGCCGGCGCGTTGGTATACACCGAGCTATGCTGATTCGCCTCGAACGCTGCGAGAGAAAATGTACTTCCCCTGCCGTAAACGTCCACCGGGAACATCATCGGCTCCCACCGCAGCCCGAAGTTCACCACCACCGACTGGCTCAGGTGGATCGTATCCTGCGCGTACAGCCCCAGAATCGTTTCCCGCATCGCCACCTGCTGCGCCCGGCTCTGGCTGAATCCGCTCAGGTCTCCCAGCAGAAAGTCCGCCAGCGGATCCTTCGTGAACTGCCCGTTCATGCTGAAGCTGCCGTTCTGCAGGTAACCCGCGTTCGTGTTGTTCTGCGTCCGGATCATGTCCACGCCGAACGCCATCTGATGCTTTCCGCGGATCACGTCCAGGTCGTCGGCCTCCTGAAACGTATTCACATTGAAGAAGCCCGGCGAACAGATGCCGCACCCAACGTCGAACGAATTGCTCACCGCAAGCCGGAAGTCGTTCGGCACGTACGTGAACATATTGATGCCGAGATCGTTCGCATTGATGTCGCTGGCGTTCGGTCCGCGGTCGTCTCGCCGCCGCGTGAACGACGCATGGAACGAGTTGATCGTGTTCGGCCCGAACAAATACGTGTCGCCGAAGGTGAATGCCTGCGCCAGTTCCGCATTCCCCGGGTTCTGCGTCACCAGAATATCCTGTGGATTCCACTGCCCGGGCGCGCTGTAGCTGTCCGCGAAATACCGCCCGAACATCTGGTTCTTCGAACTCATGTTGTAGTCGATGCGCCCGATGTACTGCCCTTCCTGATTCGGATTCGGAATGCCGTAAGTCGTCTCGCCGCACGCATTCTGCGCCGCCGGCAAATACTTCGTCGCCAGTTTCACCGCCGACTGGTCAAAACGCGATACCGGAACCTGGTCGCCCGGAAACGGAGCGCCGGTCGATGGGTCGATCAATGTGCGGGCCTTATGGCTGGATTGGCACGCCGACGATTCGAGCGAACTGAAGTTCCCGTTCAACGCCGCCTGTGTCGGAACAAACGCGATCTTCTGCGGCGGATTCGTCCGGACGTACGTCCCCTGATACCCGCCGAAGTAGAACAGCTTGTCCTTAATGATCGCGCCGCCGACCGTGCCGCCATACTGGTTGCGCTTCAGACTGTCGTGTACCGGCGCGAAATAATTCCTCGCGTTCACATCCCCGTTCCGCAGATACTCGAACAGGTCGCCGTGGATCGCGTTCGTCCCCGAAGCCGTCACCACGTTCACCACGCCCCCCGGATGCAATCCGTTCCGCGCCGGCAGCGAGTTCGTTTCCACGTTGAATTCCTGAAGCGCGTCCGGAAACGGGAAAGGCAGGTTCACGTTCGTCATCGTGTCGTTGTTGTCCCCGCCGTCCAGGTAGTAATTCGTCCCGTTCGCCTGGCCGCCCGCCACAGAGTAAGTCACCGAACTGAAGAAGTTCTTACTCGTCGCCATGTCGCCGCCCGGCGCCGGCGTGGCCGCGCCCGAGAGCAGAATCAACTGGGTCGCCTGGCGGCCGTTCAACGGCAGGTCGTTGATTCGCCGCTGGTCCACCACCTGCGCGATCGAATTGTCCTTCGTCTCCACCATGCTCGCTTGCGCGCTGACTTCCACCGTCTGGCTCACTTCGCCCAACTGCATGCCTATATTGATCGTGATGTTCTGCGCCACCGTCAGTACGATGTTCGACTGTTGGTACGTCTTAAATCCCTTGGCGGTAACCGAAAGCGTGTAAGGCCCGACCGGCAGGTTAGGCAATACGTATCGCCCGCTTTGATCGGTCGGCGTCGCACGGACCGCCTTTGTATCGTTTTGCGTCATCGTGACTTGGGCGGCTGGCACCGGACTCCCGCTCGGGTCGGTCACTGTCCCGTCAACCTGGGCCACGGCCACCGCTTGCCCATAACTTAGACACATCGAAGCGTTCCCCAACGCCGCGGCGATTGCCAATGTCGTAATTAGTTTTACCGGATCTACTCGGATCACTCCCGTACTCCTTAACTGAACGGATTCCCAGAGCTCGCGGACAGCCGGACGGGACGATAAGAACCGCAGACGTTCCTATACGGGCGGATTCGCAGACGATCCCCGTTCCGAACTATCACCCGAAGCTGGACTAAATTGGAGCTATCGTGCCAGACACCGTTTCCGGAGTCAAGAAAATTATGAGCTTCGGACGCCAAATTCCCGCTCCACATACCGGCTTCGGCATGCATGAAATAGTTAAAGTCCATACGCCCTGAGTTATTTGGAGCGCGTTCGAAAAGCTTGCGTTGGAACCCCGCCCGCCGAAGCGCCCGCGATCTGCCGTCTTGCAGTGCGAAACGCCTTCGCGCATTCCGGCGGTGCACCCGGGGTTCGATATACTAGCCTTCTTCATGAGCACCCCGTTTCGCTTGGATCAACGCGTAGCTCTCGTTACCGGAGGCGCCAGTGGTATCGGCGAAGCCATCTGCCGCGCCTTCCACTCGGCCGGCGCCCGCGTCGTGATCGCCGATATCGACCTCGCCCGCGCCAACGCTCTCGCCTCGGAGTTGTCCGGATCGCAGGCGGTTTCCTGCGACGTCACACGCCCCGAGGACCCAGTCCGCGTCTGCGCCTCGCTCGACCGCCTCGACATCCTGGTCAACAACGCCGGCATCGGCCTCGTCGGCAACATCGAAGAGACCGACCCCGCCGACTTCACCCGCCTGTTCCAGGTCAACGTCCATGGCCTGTTTCACATGACCCGCGCCGCCATGCCGCTCCTGCTCGCCTCCCATGGAGCCGTCATCAACATCGGTTCGGTCGCCGGCGTCGTCGGCGTGAAACGGCGCTTCGCCTACTGCGCCACCAAAGGCGCGGTCCTGGCCATCACGAAACAACTCGCTGTCGATTACCCCACCCAGATCCGCGTCAACTGCATCTGCCCCGGCACGGTCGACACCCCTTTCGTGGAAGGCTACCTGGAAAAATTCCACAAACACGAGAAAGAAAAGGTCCGCGCCGAACTGAATCAAAGGCAACCGATCGGCAGGCTCGGCAGGCCGGAAGAGATCGCCCATCTTGCCCTCTACCTGGCGTCCTCCGAGTCGGCTTTCGTCAACGGCGCCGACTTCGCCATCGACGGCGGCTGGACCGCGGCTTGATTTTATTTGAAAGCCGATACATAATCGCTTCAGAATGTTTGATTGACGCCGCGCAGCCCTGGGAGCTTTGGCGTATCCTTAAACCAGGTAAGCGGCGGAACCGATATGATAGATAGGATGGTGCAAATGAAGGCCACGACGCGGCCGTTTATCCTCGCTCTCGCGGCGCTTCTCCTGTGCCCCTCGGTGCTTCTGCACGCCGCCACGAAACGCCATCACAAACGGCATCGCGCCGCTTCCGCCTCCTCCGCAAAAACCGGTTCGGCGAAATCGGCCGCCCCGGCAAAAACAGCCGCGCGAAAGCACCATCGGACCCGCGGGACGTCGCGCGCCTCCGCCACCGGTAAAGCCGCCGTAGCGGCCCGAAAGCCCACCTCCGCCCGGCTCCGGAAGGTGAGCTACACTTCCTCCGCTTACACGCGGGGCCACCGCCGCCGGCACGTCTATAGTCCGTGGACCTCCCCGACATTCGCCGACTCCACCTCCAGCGATTCGGTCGACGGGGAAGACCTCATGGTCCGCCGCGCCGCTGTGCAGGCGCTCGGCCCTTACAACGGCTCCGTCGTCGTCGTCGATCCTTACACTGGCCGCATTCTGAGCATGGTGAATCAAAAACTCGCGCTCAGCGCGGGCTTCGAACCCTGCTCCACCATCAAAATCGTCGCCTCCCTCGCCGGGTTGACCGAAGGCGTCATCGATCCCGACACCTCAATCCGCATCGCCCGCCGCACCACGATCGGGCTCACGCAGGCCCTGGCGCACTCGAACAACTTTTACTTCGCTACCGTCGGCACCCGTCTCGGGTTTGACCGGGTTACCGACTACGCCCGCTTGTTCGGCATGGGCGAAAAGGCCGGCCTCAATATCGAAGGCGAACAGTTCACGCCGCTCCCCGATGCTCCGCCCTCCGATGGCATCGGCATGATGACCAGCTTCGGCGAAGGCTTCTACTTCACGCCCCTGCAACTGGCCGCCATTGTCTCCACCGTCGCCAACGGTGGCACGCTCTACTACCTGCAATACCCGAAAAC
>JAJYKC010000335.1:1605-4511 GCA_021788955.1 Acidobacteriota bacterium | reverse complement strand
ACGCGATGCGGCATATCGATTATGCACAGAAGTGCGGGGCGGGGCAGTGCTGGGGGTATGTGCTGTCGCAGCAGATTGTAACGGGGAAAGTGACGCTGCGGTTTTGGGGTAGCTGGGGGCTCGACTGGGAGTATGTATTTCCGGCGGGGGTGGTGCGGCGGGCGATGGACAACCGGTGGCTGGCGACGGACCGGGCGATTGTAGTGAATCTTCGCTGGAGTCCGGCGCGGGAGGGCGCGGAGGAGGTTCCGGTCGAGGTGCTTTACGATTATCAGCGCGGGTCGGCGGCGGTGTGGTCGCCGCTGGAATTATGGCGGATGACGGATTACCGCGGCGCGCGGGGTGACCGGAATTGGCTGGATGAGAAGGGGTTTCGTGCGGAGGTGGACGCGGTCGCGCAGTAGGTGCGTCAGCCGCCGATGGAGTACATGGGGCGGGGTGGGGCTACGAACTGGGCGGTGTTGTTGATTTCGTGGCCGCGCCACTTGGCGTGGACGTTGGCTCGGATGACGTCCTGGATCTGCGAGTCGGAGGCACCGGAGCGGAGGAGGCCTTTGACGTCGGTTTCCTCGATGGCGAAGAGACAGTAGCGGAGCTTGCCGTCGCTGGTAAGGCGGATGCGGTTGCAGTTGAGGCAGAAGGGGCGGCTGACGCTCGAGATGAAGCCGACGCGGCCCTGGCCGTTGGAGAACTGGTATTCGGTGGCCGGGGCGCGGGGGTCGGCATCGGGGATTTCTTCGAGGGGACCGAACTCGCGTTCGAGGATATCGACGATTTCGGAGGCGAAGAGGACGCGGTCGCGCTGCCAGAGGCCCTGAGCGTCGAGGGGCATGAACTCGATGAAGCGGATTTCGATGCCGTGTTCGAAGCCGTAGCGGACGAGGGGGACGATGTCAGGTTCGACGAGGTCCTTGACGGCGACGGCGTTGATTTTGATGGAGCGGAAGCCGGCGCGGTGGGCGGCGTCGATGCCTGCCAGGACGCGGGGGAGATCGTCGCGGCGGGTGATGGAGCGGAAGCGTTCGCGGTCGAGGGTGTCGAGGTGGACGTTGAGGCGGCGGAGACCGGCGGCGTAGAGGGACTCGGCCTGATCGGCGAGGAGGACGCCATTGGTGGTGAGGGCGAGGTCTTCGACGCCGGGGAGTGTGGAGAGTTTGGCGATGAGGCGGTCGAGGTCGCGGCGGACGAGGGGTTCGCCGCCGGTGATGCGGAGTTTGCGGATGCCGAGCGGAATGGCGGCTTCCGCGAAGCGGGTGATCTCCTCGAAGGTGAGGATTTCGGGTTTTGGAAGGAAGCGGACGCCGTCTTCGGGCATGCAGTAAAAGCAGCGTATGTTGCAGCGGTCCGTGACGGAGATGCGGAGGTTGTCGTGGGTGCGGCCGAAGGTGTCTACGAGTGGGCGCGCCATGGGAGGCGGGGTTATCACTTTACTTCGAGCATGCGGCGGATGGGCCGCTCGGCGCGAAGCATGAGGCCGGGGTCGAGTTCGACACGGGGCGAGAGGTTTTCGAGAGCGTCGCGGAGCTTTTCGAGCGTGTTGCGGCGCATGTAGGGGCATTCGCTGCAGTTGCACTGTTCGTTGGCGACGAAGTGGAACTGCTTTTCGGGAGCGAGGCGGCGGAGGGAGTGGGAGACACCGCTTTCGGTCATGACGATGAACTCGCGGGCCGGGTTGGAGACGCACCAGTCGATGATGGCGGAGGTAGAGCCGATGAAGTCGGCCATGCGGAGGATTTCGGGCGGACACTCGGGGTGGGCGGCGACGAGGGCGGTGGGATATTGGCTGCGCGCGGCGACGAGTCGGCGGGCGGGGAAGGTGGCGTGGACGAAGCAGGCGCCCTGCCAGATGCGCATGTTTTCCCGGCCGGTTTCACGCTTGACGTAGTTGCCGAGGTTGATGTCGGGGAGGAAGAGAATGGGGCGGTCTGCCGGGATGGAGTTGACGATGGCGACGGCATTGCGGGAGGTACAGAGGATGTCGCTTTCGGCTTTTACTTCGACGGAGGTGTTGATGTAGGAGACGACGACGTCGTGCGGGTGGGCGGCGCGCCAGGCGCGGACCTGATCGGCGGAGCAACTGTCGACGAGGCTGCAGCCGGCTTCGCGGTCCGGGACGACGACGGTGCGGGTGGGGTTGAGGACCTTGGCGGTTTCGGCCATGAACCAGACGCCGCAGAAGGCGATGACGTCGCCGGAGAATTCGCGGGCCTTGCGGGCGAGTTCGAGGCTGTCGCCGATCAAGTCGGCCAGTTCCTGGATTTCGGTGGACTGGTAGTGGTGCGCCAGGATGACGGCGTGACGGCGGCGTTTCAGTTCGAGGATTTCCTCGGTGATGGATGCGATGGTCGCGGGCACTGGGAACCTCGCCCTTTGGGCTGGTTTTTCTTTTAGTCTAGCGCGAAGGGGAACGGGTGGGGCCTGGGCGGGGCAAAGTAGACTGAGGTTATGGTGCGAGGAGTGGTGGTGGCGACGCTGGTGTGCGTGGTGCTGGCCGGCGTGGCGGGGTGGGCGCAGCAGGACAGTCCGGACAAGTTTGCGGTGCGGCACGAGATCGGGCTGGGGGTTCGGGCATTCCGGATGGGGCAGTACCAGGAGGCGGCGCAGCATTTTGAGAAGGCGATCCAGATGGATCCGCAGTCGATCAATCAGCGGCCGTACCTGGCGACGTCCTATGCGTCGATGTACCGGCGGGGAGCGACGGATGCGGCGAGTCTGGAGTGGATTCATAAGGCGGAGACGGAGTATCTGAAGGTGCTCGAGTTGAATCCGGACGACGATACTGCACTGCGGTCGCTGGCGGGGTTGGCGTATGAGCGGGCGGAGGGGATTCGGGATCCGGCGGAGAAGCGGGAGCAGTTGAAGCGGGCTGCCGGGTGGTACGAGCAGGCGGGGGAGTCGCTACCGAA
>JAJYKC010000335.1:768-1595 GCA_021788955.1 Acidobacteriota bacterium | reverse complement strand
GGGAGCAGTGCGAGCCTGCGATCCGGACGGCTCGGACGGCGGCGGGGATGGGTCCGGCGACTCTGGGGATGATTCCTGATGCGGCGGCGCGGGCGAAGCTGCGGGCCGACTGCGGGGAGACGCTGGAGGATGGGGTCGCGAAGTTGAAACATGCCGTGGAACTGGATCCGAGTTACTCGGAGGCGATGAATTACTTGAGCCTGATCGAGCGGCAGGAGGCGAGCTTCGCGGCGACGCAAGCCGAGGCGGCGGGGCACACGGCGGCGGCGGAAGAGTGGGACCAGAAGGCGGCGCAGGCGCGGAGGCATCCGGCGACGCCTTCGGCCGAGCCGTAAGGTTTAGTTCTTTGGAAGCGGGCGCGGGGTTACGTCGGGGTTGCCGACTCCCATCGACCAGAGGATGGCCTGCATGTACATTTGCTGGATGTCGTGGCGGTCCCAGGTTTCGTAGCGGTGGCCGAAGGTGCTGTAGAAGACGCGTCCTTTGCCGTACATTTTGGCCCAGGCGAGGGGGAAGTCGCCGTCGGTGCGGTGGACGCGGGGGTTTTTGAGGTCGAGTTTCTTCGGGTCGAGGCGGGCGAGGACGCGGACTTTATCGCGGGAGTAATCTTTGACCTGGTACATCTCGTCGTTGAGGACGAATTCGCGGGGGAAGAGCTGCATGCCGGGGAAGTTGGGGTCTTCGATGATAACGGGGGCGTCGAAGGTCATCCAGGGATGCTGATCGAAGTAGGCTCCGATCATCTCGCCGTACTCGGGCCACTGGTAGAAGGTGTCGTCGGCGCTGTGGACGCCGATGAAGCCTTTGCCGTCGTCGTGGATGAAGGA
>JAJYKC010000335.1:0-758 GCA_021788955.1 Acidobacteriota bacterium | reverse complement strand
GGCGTCCATGCCGAGTTCGCCGGTGGTGTAGAAGAGGATGGCGTCGAAGTAGTTGAGGTTTTTCGCGTTGCGGCCGAGGTCTTTCTTGGTGATGAGTTCGGAGTCAGTGCGAATGTAGGTGTCCCACTGGCCGGAGACGTAGCCGAGGTGTTCGATGGTGGCCAGGGCGTGGGAGACGGAGTCGTGCTCGAAGCCCTTGACTTCGCCGATGGCGAGGAGGCGGCGTTTTTTCGGCTGTTGGGCGGGGGTGAGGCAGGCGAGTGTCAGCAGGGCACTCGCGGCGAGAAAGATACGCAGCATGCGCATAACAGCCAAGAATATAGCAGAGCGTGGTGGGAGGGCCCGGGCGCGGGTCTTGCGCCGGTCTTGCGTCAGCGTCGCGCGCTATGCGGTGCGCCGAACAGGTGACGGGATTTCAAGCTTGGCCGGCAGCGCGTCATCTTACACGAAATTCGTTCGCTCGAGGGTAGCGCTCGCCGGGGTGAATGACGAAGAGCAACTCTCCCTTCAGCGTGCCTTGTTGGGCGACTAAGTTGGACACTCTCCACTGCGGGATTCCTCGTCCGGGAGGGTAGGAATCACCGTCGCTCAGCGGCACGATCTTGACCAGCCGGCCGTCGCCTTTGGCACTCATGTCGGCCCTTGCCCCATTTTTACGAACCGTCGTTGAGTCGGGGAGTCCCGTGACCGCGTAATACCTGGCGGAGGCGCGTTCGGCTCGCACCCAGTCCGGATCGAGCGGGATGCCACCCGAGGAG
>JAJYKC010000334.1 GCA_021788955.1 Acidobacteriota bacterium | reverse complement strand
TACCGTCGCCTACGCAGTCCCTCCGTTTACGCAAGGCGTAGTCGAAGCCATCTCACCCGATGGCAAGTATTACGACATTCGAATCGACGACGGATATCCCGCGGAGTTAGATGATCCCAGATATTTCCCGCGCAAAGCCGTCGGATATCTCTTTGATCCGAAGACCCGATGGTGGAAGCCCGGCGCTTTCGATCTATACGGCACGCGGACGGAGCGGCTTGGTCCGCGGCGCTTTCGTGTTTACTGGTCGAAGCCGCTTCCACCGGATGTTCAGCCGGTTGCGGCCGGAGACCTCATTGCGTTTCGCGGGTCAGGGCCTCACAACATTCTCGTCCTCGATAGCCAGAACGTCGAACTTTCCGGCGTGACCATCTACAACTCGCCGGATTTCGCCGTGCTCGAGTCAGGTGGCGAGGGCGGCAATCATTACACGTTCAACGTAGAGCGGGGGCCGGCGCCCGAGGGCGCAAGTGCTGCGCCGCTATTGTCCTCGACCGCCGACGCCTTCCATAGCGTGAACGTCCGCAGAGGTCCGGTGCTGGAGGACTGCCACTTCGAATCCATGGGAGACGACGGGATCGCGATTCACGGGACGTTTTCTTACGTAATGGAAGCCAGCGGAGACCGCTTGATCCTCAGTAAGAGCACATTTCGGCCGGGCGATCCGATCCGGCTGTTCGATACGCGCGACCGGCCCGCGGGTGAGGCGATTGTTCAGACCGTAGCGCCGCTCGCGCACTATCAGTCGTCGGAAGAGAGCCGCCGCAGCACATTGGCCGACAACACGAATGGCCCGTACGTCGCTGTGACAATACGTCCGGCCCTGCCAGCGGGCTTCGATTATCTTGCGACGAACCCGGCGGCGGAGGGAAGCGGGTACGTCGTGCGCAACAACACGATTCGCAACCACCGCGCGCGTGGGATGCTGCTTAAGGCGGAAGACGGTCTCGTCGAGGGGAATCTGATAGACGGCAGTACAATGGGCGGCATTGTGCTGACTCCGGAGTTCTGGTGGAACGAAGCCGGATACAGCCGGCATGTGATCGTGCGCGATAACACGATCCGCCATGTGGCCTACGCGCCGAAGCAACTTGGTGGGTTGGTGCTCGCGGCGCTGGATCCCGCCCCGGTGGAAGGTTGCGGAAACGAAGATATTCGGATCGAGCGGAACCACCTTGTGGATATCAACGGAGTGAACCTGCTTATCACGTCAGCGTGCGGCGTGTTCGTCAGGCAGAATCAATTCCTAAACTCACAGCGGGTTATCGCCGCAGCCGCGGGGGAAGCGTGGGGCGAAGATCCCCGCGCATTGGTGGTCGTAACCCAATCCCGAGACGTCGATTTTGAAGACAACGTCGTGAGCGGATTGGGACCATTCGATATTCTGCCGCTGAAGGTTTTGCCACCGGCTACAGTGCGCGGAACGGCTGCGGGACTGCGTGTGCAGCCCTAGCCTCCATACTGTTCACTTAACAATCCTAATTCGCTTGGCGAAATTGAGTCGGCGCGTTTTCTGGTGCTTCCGCGGCCGCGATGGATAGTTACTCATCTTCCGCTTTACTCCGCGAGCATTGATCCGGTTCCTGCTGGAGGCGGCGCGTTCTTGCAGAATCTCGACGAGGATTGCCTCATGCAGGGCTCGGAGCTGCCGAGGGGGAAATACCAACACCCCGGGCGATCCGCCGTTGGACCACTCGCACCGAATGCAGGAAGGAGCGCTGGTCGGGATCTTCATCCGCCTTCAGGGCCGCTTCGTGCATTAAGCCGCGGATGGCGTAGTGAGCCATAAGCAAGCCCCGGAACTGCTGTTCCATCAGCTCTGGTGTCTTACTGCGCAGCACGATCTGAGCGCCACGCAGATGTGTCTTCAGTTCATCGAGAGCGGTTTCTATTTCCCTGCGTTCCTGATAAAGCGCCGCCAGTTCTTTGGCGGGAGCCTGGGTGGGGTCCGAGATGGTCGTGATCAACCGATAGACCGGCTCGGCGCCTTCGACTTTGTTCAGGCGATAGTCGATCACGCGTACCACAATGTCGTTCCGTTGGTTCCCACGGTGGGAAGTTGAGGCGGAAATGCGGCTCAAGTAAGAACCATCGGACAAGCGCCGATCCAGGTCCATACGCGCATTGCGCCGCCTTCTGCCACAGTTCGTAGCTGGGGAAAAACCGGTCCGCCAAGCACAGCTATTGGGCGAAGCGCGGGCACGACGTCCTGGGCCAGCGTGATCTCGTCCGTGGCGTATCGGTCCATCCGTGCGGCCCACAGCACGTGGGTTCCATTCTCCAACAGCGCCACAAATCGAATCTGGGGGAAAGCGCTGGAGCCGCGACGGCCGAAGGCCTTTCCGTGGTCCACCGTATCGGCAATGTCCAAGGTGCTGCCATCCAAGCTCATCAACCGCCAATGCCGATACCAGGCCCCCTTCGTCCGCGGTCCTGCGATCGGAGTGACGGTGGCCGCATAGAGTCTCTTCAACGGTTCGGCACCCAAGCGGCTGCGGGCTTGCGAAATACCCGGCTTGCCGGCCACCTTCACAGTAATGGATGGGTCCAGCAGCCACTGCACGCCTTCCAGCAAACAGCGCAGGACTTCACGATAGAACGAGCGCATGTACAGCGCCAAGGCGATGACGTAGTACACGACTACGTGCGCCGGGTTTCCTTCAGGATTTCCTGGACCTTCTCCGCAAGAAAGAACTTCGCAATCGCGCCGAGACTGATGTAGGCAGTAATCCGGCTCCCGGCAGGTAACGACGCAATGCTGCGAGCCATTCTGGGAGCCTCCGCCCAAAACGGAATAGCATCGAAATGTTGTTACGTGAACAGTATTGGGGCTAAAGGCCAGCGGACGCGGCTACCAGACGCGCAGGAACCGAATCTTACGCGCCGCGATGGAAGGGCAGATCCGGGCCCGTTCCCGCACACGCCGTTTGGCTTGATCGGGCTGGCGGCGCGGGTCAGTTTTGGCGGGTTGGGCGCCAGTTCAGGATTACGTTTAGCGACGGGGCGCCGACGGCGTTGTCGGTGATGATGAGGAAGCGGTTGCCGTCGGGGGAGAGGTCCCAACTTAGGGGGCCGGTGCGGATGCCGGTGTCCACCATGTGGGTGTCGAAGAGCGCGCGCAGGGCGCCGGACTGGAAGACGGGCCTGGTGGTCACGTTGACCTCCATCATTTTCCAGTCGGGGGAAACGTAGAACAGCTCTTTGCCATCGCGGCGCCAGCGCGGCATTACGCCTCCGCCTTTCGACACCAACCATTTCCCTCCGTTCGGGGCGGGCGGGAACGGAATCACATAGATCTCGCTCAGGCCGGACTCGTTCGAGGTGTAGGCGACCCAATGGCCGTCGGGCGAAAATTGCCCCTGGTCTTCGTTGCCATTCGTCTGGGCCAGCACGAGTGGCTGCGGATTCGGCGCGAGCGGCTCTACCGGAAGAGCTAACAGGTCGGCTCCGCGGTCAGGAAAGATCTGCGCATAAATCAGGTATCGTCCATCCGGCGACCAGCTTTTGGGAACGGCCAGGGAATTGGTTTTAATCAGAAGCTGTTCGGCGCCGGCTCCGTCGGCGCGTTTCCGGCAGATGCCTGCGCCGCAGTAATACGCGACATACCGGCCGTCGGGCGACCAGACGGGATTCATGCCGCCATGCGGCCTGAAGGCGACCTGGGTCGCGACGCCGTGCGCGAAATCGACGACGGTTATGTCGCTGTGGGGGTCCCCGACGAGACGCTTTCCATCCGGAGAGATCATGACGACGCCGCCCGCGGAACCGAAGACGCCGAGATCCTTGCCTTGCCGATCTTTCCACGTGTACTGCCAGGTGCTGGTTTGGCCCGAGACATACGCCAGCACTCCGTGACTGGACGCAGAGGCCAGCCAGCGCCCGTTGCCGTCGCTCACAAGTCCTTGCGCGACCGGGAATGGGTCGCCGGCCGCTTCCAGCCGCTTCATATCGAACGGCAACGCCATGAGGGCGGCGGCGCGCGTGAACAAGATGGCTCCGACGCTGCCGCCGGCGGATGGGCCGACGACCGCGGCGTCGGAAACATCGGGCAGGATGCGCCGCGTTTCGGGGCTGTCCATGGAACTGAGCCAGATCCCGTTCTGCGCCGGGTCCGACCAAGTGTTGCGCGTGGCCACAAAGTGGCGCCCGTCGGGCAGGAAAGCGGGATAGAGCTGGGTGACGGCGCGGCCGGGAAGATCGGAGACCGGTCCTCCCGAGTCGGGCACGCGTTGGACCCGGGTCAAGGCGCCGATCAAGATGTCGCCGCTGCGATTCCAGGTCCCACCCAGCACGCCGAGCGCGTCGCAGAGCGCTTGCACCGGCCCTCCGGAACGGTCGCTTTTCTTCAGCCTGGCGTCCGCAAAGAAAGCGCTGGACCGGCTGTCCGGCGACCAGAAGGGATTGGAAGCGTTCTCGGTGCCAGGGAGCGGCGCCGCGTCGGGCGCATCGAGGGGACGAAGCCAGATCTGCTGAATTCCGTCTTTGACCAAGACTATGGCGATGGTCCGCCCGTCCGGAGAAACC